>NZ_JAMFRV010000284.1 GCF_026224925.1 Pseudomonas sp.
CCGACCTGTTCGACCTTGAGCACCGCTTGCCATATCTCGGCCAGGGCCTTTTCCAACTCGGTACGCGGCGCCACGTAAGCGCGCTGGCTTTCCTGCGCGCCGGGCTCCGGCAGGTTCTGTCGGTCCAGTTTGCCGTTTGGCGTGACCGGCAATTTCTCCAGCAACAACCACTGCACCGGCACCATGTAATCCGGCAGGCTCTCTTGCAGCCTTGATTTCAGACGTTCACACAGCGTGTCATCAGCCTCACTGGCGACGATATACGCCACCAGACGCTTACCGCTGATGCCGTCGCGAGCCACCACTACCGCATCACGCACTTCCGGCTGTGCTTGCAGACGTGCTTCGATTTCACCCAGCTCCACCCGGAAACCACGGATCTTTACCTGGTGATCCAAACGTCCCAAATAGTCCACCGTACCGTCCGCCCGCTGCCGGACCAAATCTCCGGTGCGGTACAAACGACCGCCTTCAAGGCTGAAGGGATCGGCGACAAAGCGTTCGGCGGTCAGCCCGGCGCGGTTCAGATAACCCCGAGCCAAACCTTCGCCGCCCAGATACAACTCACCCGCGACGCCCACCGGCACCGGGTTCAAATCAGTGTCCAACACCCACGCGCTGCGCTGACCAATCCGTGAACCAATTGGCGCATAAGGCGCGCCGGTTGGGGTCTGTTGATCAGCCTTCCAGATCAGCGGCGTGACCACCGTTTCGGTCGGGCCGTAACCGTTGATGATGTACTGCGGACGCAAAGCACGTTGCGCACGTTGGTAACTGGCTTCCGGAACGGCATCGCCGCCGAAGCAGTAAATCCGTACCGCTGGCGGATTGCCGTCGCGTTCGGCGTGTTCGGCCAGCTGTTGCAAATACACCGGCGGGAACGCGGCGACGGTGACGCCGTGTGCGTGCATGGCGATGTAGGTTTGTTCCGGGGTCCACAGCGCATCGTCGCGCAACAGCAGGCGTGCACCGTGGGTCAAGGCGGTGAGCCAACGCTCGTGGGCACCGTCGAAGGCGAACGACATGAAGTGCAGCTCGCAATCCTCGGCGCTCATTTCGTAGCGTTGGCCGATGGCTTCGATGTGCATGCGCAACGGGCCGTGGGCCACCGCCACGCCCTTTGGCTGACCGGTGGAGCCCGAGGTGTAAATCACGTAGGCCAGATTGTCGGCATGCACCCGGACTTCAGGCGCAATGTCCGACATAGCGCTGAGGTCGAGGCGATCCAGCGCCAACGCATGCACGTGTTCCGGCACCGGCAGAATCCCCAGCAACGAGGTATCGGTCAGCAACAAAGCAATGCCGGAATCCTGCATCAGATAGGCCAAGCGTTCACGGGGGTAACTGGCATCCAGCGGCACATAAGCGGCACCGGCTTTGAGCACCGCCAGCAAGGCAACGATCATCTCAGGGCTACGCGGCAGCGCCACACCCACCCGCACTTCGACGCCGACGCCTTCGCTGCGCAGGTGATGGGCCAGACGGTTGGCACGTTGCTCCAGCTGGGCAAAGGTCAGGCGTTGATCGCCACAACGCACAGCTTCGCGGAGTGGGTTCTCGGCAGCCACGCGGGACAACCAGTGATGCACTGGCTGCCGAGCAACCCTTGGCTGCAGTTGATTCCAGCTCGACAGCTGCGCCTGTTCGGCAGCACCGAGCATTGGCAAATCACCAACGGCGCGGTGCGGGTCGGCGACGATACCGCTCAATAGCGTCTGAAAATGGTCTCGCAGTTGCTCAATACGCACGCTGTCGAACAGGTCGGTGGCGTAGCTGAACGTGGCACTCAAACCGTGCTGATCATCCTCCATCGTGTCCAGGCCAAGGTCGAACTTGGCGGTTTTACTGCCCAATTCCATGGGTTCAACGCTGAGCCCAGCCAGTTGATCGAATGCGCGCAGGTCGCGTTGCTGGTGGTTGAACATCACCTGAAACAACGGGTTGTAGCTGAGGCTTCGCTCCAGACCCAAGGCGTCAAGCAACTGTTCGAACGGCAAGTCCTGATGCGCCTGGGCCTCAAGGGCGGTGATCTTTACCCGAGCCAGCAAGTCGCTGAACACTTCGCGGCTGTCCAGCTGGCTGCGCAGCACTTGGGTGTTAACGAAAAAGCCGATCAGGCCTTCGCATTCCAAGCGGCTACGGTTGGCGACCGGCACACCGATGCACAGGTCCGACTGACCGCTGTGACGCTGCAACAGCAGGTTGAAGGCTGCCAACAGCAACATGAACAGGCTGACGTTCTCGGCTTTAGCCAATGCGCGCAGGTCACCCGCCAGTTCCCGGTTAAAGCGCCAGCTCAGACTGGCGCCGCGATAACTCTGAATCGCTGGGCGCGACCGATCGGTCGGTAATTCAAGGGGCTGTCGACGGTCACCTAGTTGGGCACGCCAGTAACTCAACTGGCGCTCACCCTCACCGGCCTCCAACAGGCTGCGCTGCCACAGTGCGTAGTCGGCATAGGTAATCGGCAATGGCGCCAGTTGTGGGGGTTGCCCGAGGCAAAGGCGCGGGTAAAGTTCGGCAAATTCTCGGATCAAAACACCCAACGACCAACCATCAGAGACGATGTGGTGCATGGTCAGTAGCAGCACCCGTTCCTCGCCGCCGAGTTTCAGCAAATGGGCACGCAGCAACGGCCCCTGTTCCAGATCAAACGGTGCGTGGGCTGCGTCTTCCAGGTACTGGCGGACCAAGTTGTCGCGCTGATCATCTGCCTGCGCACTGAAATCTTTCTCGACCAGGGCAATGTGGGCGCTGTCGTTGATTGACTGAAACACCTCGCCGTCGTCTTGGCCAAAGGTGGTACGCAGCGCGGGATGGCGTTGTAACAAGGCGTCGAAGGTGGCGTTAAGCGCGCAGTGGTCCAGGCTACCGCGCAAACGAACGGCACTGGAGAGGTTGTAGGCGCCGCTGTCGACGTCCATTTTCCACAGGACCCACATCCGCCGTTGGGCAAATGACAAGGCGGCCCGCTGGGCTGGTGCAACACCTGCCGGGATCGGCCACTGGCCGATGTCCAGACCTTCATCGCGCATGCCCTGCCAGAAACGACTGCGTTTCTCTAGGGGCAGACTGATAAAACGGCGTGCCAGTTCCAAGGACTCTTGTGCATTCATTTGACGTTTTTCCCATCGCCGCGCTCGCGAAAGCGCCGTATCGGTTCACTGAACGGCCCCGGTCGAGGTCGTTGTCTATCCAATACTGACGAAGGGTGTTGCAGGATATTTAAGGCTTTGATTGGTGGCGCTGAGTTTGGGGTGTATATCCGGCGTTTGTGGTTGCTGGTCTTATGGTTGCGCTTTCACAGCGAGAAACCTTTTTCAGACGTCGGGGCGCCGAACCGCAAAAAGGTCCCGCCAAAAGGGCTTGCCCCACCATACAGTTCCCCGCCTAGGCTCGGAATTTCCTCACTCCGGCCGCATGGTTTTACGGGGCCTCTTTCCGTAATTTGATATTCAATACGCAGCAGATCTCAAAGACAGATCAAAATCATGTAGGAGCGCGATGGATCGCGAAGCGGTCCCAAATTGGCACATACAGCTAAATCTGCCAGATTTGCGTTAACCGACCTACGACTGCTGCGCAGCCGATCGCGAATGAATTCGCTCCCACAGTAGATCTTCGACAACCGCAAAGTACCGGTCAATCATCCTCCAGCATCGCCATCAAATCACTCATACGGTTCATTTTCCCACTGTCCACCGGCACCGAACGGCTTGCGATCAACTCCGACAGCGCCAACACCGTCGTGCAACCAAACACCTCAGCCAAGCTCAAACTAACCTGCAACTCCCGCTGCACCCTTGAGAGCAATTGCGTAGCCAACAACGAGTGGCCGCCCAGTTCGAAGAAGTCATCCGTAATGCCCACTTGTTCAAGGCCGAGCAGGGTTTGCCAGATACCGACCAATTGCATTTGCAGCGAGTTCCGCGGTGGGGAATAGTCCCGCAATAGGACTTGCGGCGCAGGCAATGCCTTGCGATCCAGTTTGCCGTTGGGCGTCTGTGGCAACGCGTCAAGAATCACCCACTGCGCAGGCACCATGTAGTCCGGCAAGCTCTCCCTCAGGTGGGCTTCCAGCGACTGACGCAGATGTTCAGCATCTTCCGCCGCCACGTAGGCGATCAGTTGCCGGACGTCATCACCCTCACTTGCAAGTACTGCTGCTTCGCGAACCAATGGATGAGCCAGCAACCGCGCTTCAATCTCGCCCAATTCGATCCGAAAGCCACGAATCTTCACTTGGTGATCAATGCGCCCCACGTATTCCAACACGCCCTGGGCGCCATAGCGCACCAAGTCGCCGGTACGGTAGATGCGTTCGCCGGCCACGAACGGGCTGGCGACGAAACGTTCAGCGGTCAGACCCGGCCGGCCCAGATAACCACGAGCAAGTTTCGCCCCGGCCAAATACAACTCGCCAGCCACGCCTTCCGGCAGCGGGTTCAAATCGACGTCGAGTACGTAGCTGCGGGTCCAACTGACCGGGCGCCCGATGTTGGCCACACCGCCCGCCTCACGCCGCGCCCAAGTTGAATACGTGGTGTCTTCCGAAGGTCCGTACAGGTCGTAAATATGCTGCACATGGCCCAGCGCATAAAGCTCGTCGACCAAACGCTGGGGCAACGCTTCACCCGCAAGATTGATGACCCGCACGCTGTCCGGGATGTGCCCTGCTCGCAGCAACGCGGCAATCGCCGACGGTACGGTGTTAATCAAACGCACTTGCCCACGGGATGGTAGTTGCGCCAAGGCCAGCGCGTTGTCCGCCAGCAGCAGATAACCGCCTGCCGACAGCGTGACAAAGAACTCCCACACCGACAGGTCGAAGCACACCGAGGTTGCCGCCAGTACGCCCTGCAGATCTTCCCGGTTGTAGGTCGCCAGCGACCACTGCACCAAGGCACTGGCGCTGCGATGGGTAATCGCCACGCCTTTGGGTTGGCCGGTGGAGCCCGACGTGTAAATCACATAAGCCAGTTCATCCGCCGTACTCGTTGGCGACGGGTCGTGAGCCGGCCAGGCGCTCAGGTCTTCATCGAGCGACTGCACAGAAGAATGCGTCGGCAATTGCGCAATCAGCACCTCACGCGTCAGCAGCAATGCCGCGCCGCTGTCCTGCAGCATATAAGCCAATCGTTCGGCCGGGTACGCTGGGTCCAGCGGAATATAGGTGCCGCCCGCCTTGAGCACGGCCAGCAGACCGATGGGCAAATCCGCAGTGCGCGGCAGAGCAATCGCGACTTTCACGCCGGGACCAACGCCCCGCGCTCGCAGCTTATGCGCCAGGCGATTGGCCAGCGCATTGAGTTCACCGTAGCTCATGCGCTGCTGACCATGGATCAACGCCAAGGCCTGGGGTTCCAAGGCAGCCTGACGTTCGAAGCGTTGATGCAGGGTCAGCACTTCAGGTTCATCGTCGATGTGATTCCACTGCTGGACCTGCCGCTGATGGTCCACCACGCTCAACAGCGGTAGATCACCGACGCTGCGCAACGGGTTTTCAGCGATGGCCAGCAACAGGTTTTCCAAACACTCCAGCAGCCGTGCACCGGCCCATTCATCGAAGGTGTCCAGCGGGTATTTGCCGCTCAACGACAGCTCGACACCCGGCACCACAATCAACGTGAACGCGTAATGCGTGCGCTCGTCACTGGCCACCGGACCGAAGACCAAACCGGCGTCCGCGCCGTGTTGCAGCGCCGAGGACAACGGGTAATTTTCGAACACCAACAGGCTGTCGAACAGCGCAGCACCGCCTTGCCCGGCCCAACCCTGAATGTCTGCCAGGGCGGTGTGTTGGTGCTCGCGCATAGCCAGGCTCGATTCCTGAACCGACAGCAGCCATTGGCCCACCGTTTGTTCAGAGGCCGGCGTCAGCACCAGTGGCAAGGTGTTGATGAAAAGGCCCAGTTGACGCTCGATACCCGGTAAGTGCGCCGGACGTCCAGCCACCGTAGCGCCAAAGGCAACCGTGGCTTGGCCGGTACAACGCTGCAGCAGCAACGACCACGCGGCTTGCACCAGAGTGTTCAAGGTGACGCCCGTTGTCCGAGCGAATGCTTCCAGGCGCGCGGTACGTTCTGAGTCCAATCGGCGCAGGCTTTCCCCTGCACCGCTTCGACCGTGAGCCGAGCGCGGCAAGATAGACGCCAACCGGGTGGGTTGCGCCAATGCCGCCAGTTGTTGGCGCCAGAATGCCTCGTCCGCAACCAGATCACGCTGCTGCAACCACGCGAGAAACTCCCGTGGGTGCTCAGCCTGCCCATGAGCATCGACCTCTGTACCGGCATAGCGTTTGAGCACTTCACCCAATAGCTGCGCAGTGCTCCAACCATCCAGCAGGATGTGATGGCTGGTGTACAACAAATGGTGCCGCGCCGGGCCGGTACGTACCAAGGTCAGGCGCAGCAACGGTGCGGTGTCCAGTTCGAAGCCACGTTCGCGGTCCTGCCGCGCCAGATTTTCCAGATCCTCTACCGCAAATGCCAGCCCGTCGACGATGGCCATCGGGACGTCCACTTCACGGTGAATCAACTGCAAGGGCTGCTCGCGGCCCTCAAAATCAAGACTCGCGCGTAAGCCTGGATGCGCCGCAAAGGTTGCCTGCCATGCCTGACGGAAACGGGCTGGGTCGAGGTTCTGCACATCGACTCGCAGTTGATTGATGTAGACATCAGCGGTGGCGGCATGCCGAGCATGAAACAACAGACCGTGTTGCAGCGGCGTCAACGGATAAGCATCATCCAGCTCAGCCATGGGCAAACGCAGACGGTCGGACGAAGTCAAATCAGCCAAGGCGAAAGGCTGTACCTGCACCAAAGCAGCGGCGTCTACTGCAAAAGCAACCGCCGCCAGCAGCCTCAATGTCCGAAACTGAAAAACCTGCCTCGGTTCAATGGCCCAGCCCGCCGCTCGAGCGCGACTGACCATTTGGATCGAACTGATGGAATCGCCACCCAAGGCGAAGAAGTTGTCCTCAAGCCCAACCTGCTCAACGCCCAGCAAGTGTTGCCAGATCTGCGCCAGTGCACGTTCGGCGGCGGAACTTGGCTCACTGTAGAGCGCCTGTGGCACAGCGCTGACCGGCGCCGGTAGCGCCTTGCGATCCAGCTTGCCGTTAGGCGTGCGCGGTAACGCGTCGAGCAGCACCCATTGCGCAGGCACCATGTGCTCCGGCAGGACTTCCACCAACCGCGCGCGCAGGGCGGGCAACTCGGCGTCGTCGATGCCCACCACGTAACTCACCAACTGCCGGCCCTGCGCCGTATCACGCACCACTACAGCGGCTTCGCGAACCTGCGGATGTTCCAGCATTCGCGCTTCGATTTCGCCGGGTTCGATGCGGTAACCACGTAATTTTACTTGTTGGTCGATTCGACCGAGATACACCAGCACCCCGTCAGCCCCGTAGCGAGCCAAGTCGCCCGTACGATACAGACGCTCGCCGGCGCGGCCAAACGGATCGGCGACAAAGCGTTCAGCACTCAATCCCGGCCGCTGCCAATAACCCCGCGCCAGCCCCGCGCCGCCAATGTACAGCTCACCGGCAACGCCGTGGGGCACCGGCTCCAGACGCGAGTCGAGGACGTGCAACACGGTATTCTCCACTGGTACGCCGAGCCACGGTTGCGGCGCCGTTGGGCTCAGCGCCCACTGTGCCGACCAAATGGTGGTTTCAGTTGGGCCATACAAATTCCACAGCCGTGGCGACAACGCCAGCAGCCGCGCGGCCAGGTCTTCGGCCAACGGCTCACCGCCTGACAGCAACGTCAAACCCGCCAACACCTGCGGTTCGCCACCGTCCAGCAACAGCCGCCACGTCGACGGTGTAGCTTGCACCAGGCTTACGCCGTGACGGCGAATAATCTGCGACAGCGCCTGGGGATCACGCGCAGCATTGCGATCAACCAGCACCAGCTGTGCGCCGCACAGCAACGGTAAGTACAGCTCCAATCCGGCGATATCGAACGACAGTGAAGTCAGCCCCAACACCCGATCATTGGCCGCGATGCCGGGAGCGCGAGCCATGCTCGCGAGAAAGTTCACCAGACTGCTGTGGCGCACGGCAACACCTTTCGGTGTGCCGGTGGAGCCCGAGGTATAGATGCAATACGCCAACTGTTCGGGATGGCTTGGTCGTTGTTGATCCGACAGGTCAGTGGATGGCAGATCAGACACGCTCGGCCAGTCACGGTCCAGACAGAAGCTACGGGCAGCGCAATGGGCGAATTGCGGCAGCAGCGCTTCTTCGGTCAACAACCAATGGGTCTGACTGTCTTGTAGCATCAATGTCAGGCGTTCTGCCGGGTACTCAGGATCGAGCGGCACATAGGCCCCGCCCGCTTTGAGCACTGCCAACAAACCAACCAGCAGACGCGGGGTGCGCTCCAGGGCCACGCCGACCAGCAGGTCTGGCCCTACGCCCCATTCGATCAAACGTCGGGCCAACTGATTGGCCTGAGCATTGAGTGCTGCGTAAGTCAGTTTTTGCTCGCCAGCGCTGACCGCGATGGCTTGGGGCGTGCGTTGTGCCTGGGCCTCGAACAAACGATGCAAAGCCTGTTCGGAAAACCCTCGGGCAGTATCGTTGCCGATGGCTAGCACCGCGAGCCGTTGCTCCGCTGTCAGCAAACGCAGGTCTGCCAAGCGGGTGTCTGGGGCGGCCTGTACCTGTTGCAGCACGCTGACGAATTGATCACGCAGGCTGCCGATACGCGTAGCACTAAACAGCTCGACGGCGTAGGTGAAGGTGGCCTGCAATTGGCCGTCGAGGGACTCCTCGGTGTCCAGGCACAGATCAAACCGGGCACTGCGCGGGGCTTGGGCGAACACCTCAGCCTGGAGTCCGGGCAACCCCGTCAACTCGGCGAAGGCCCGTTGTTGGTGGTTGAACATCACTTGGAACAACGGACTGCGGCTAACGTTACGCTCTGGCGCCAGGGCATCTACCAGCACTTCAAACGGCAAATCCTGGTGGTCTTGAGCGGCCAGCGCGGTGTCGCGTACGGCGATCAATAATTCGCTAAAGGCCTGTTCTTCCTGTAGCTCGCTGCGCAGCACTTGGGTGTTAACGAACAGCCCGATCAACTCGCGGGTTTCATCCCGGTGACGGTTGGCCACCGGCACCCCAACCCGCACATCTGCTTGGCCGCTGTGGCGATACAGCAGCACTTGAAAGGTGCTCAACAGCACATGGAACAGGCTCGCGCCATGCCGCCTGGCGAGTTCCCGCAATTGCTGGCTGAGGGCGTCTGGCAACGTGAACAGCAGACTCGCGCCCTGCCCGCTCGGTTGCGTTGGACGCGGCTGGTCGAGGGGCAACTCCAGCATCGGCTGCTCGCCACCCAGCTGATGTTGCCAGTATTGCAACTGCCGATCACGCTCACCTGCGGCCAACAACCGTTGCTGCCACACGCTGTAATCGGCGTACTGAATAGGTAATGGGGCGTCCGACAGTGGTTGCTGATTGACCAAGGCCGCGTACTGCTCGGAAAATTCCGCCACCAGCAGGTTCAACGACCAGCCGTCGGCGACGATGTGATGCAGAGTCAGCAGCAGCACGTGATCGTTTGTCGCCAGTCGTAGCAGGCTAATTCGCAATAAGGGTCCGTTTTCCAAATCAAACCCTGCGCAACTGTCAGCCATGGCCAGCGCATGGGCGCGGGCCTCGCGCTCGATCGACGGCACATCGCTCAGATCGACGAGCGTAACCGGCACGTCAGCGGGCGGATCGATAACTTGCGTGGCCTGCCCATCGACGCTGGGAAAACGCGTGCGCAACGCTTCGTGCCGCGCAACCACGTTGCTCAGCGCCTGGGTCATGGCCGCAGTGTCCAACGCGCCGCGCAAGCGCAACGCACAGGGGATGTGATACGCCGCGCTGTGCGGCTCCAGTTGCCAAAGGAACCATAGACGCCGTTGCGCGTAGGACATCGGCAGCGATTCAACCCGAGGCGCCGCCACGATGGGCAATTTGCCGAAGTCGATGCCCCGCGCAGCCAGCTGCTCAAGAAACAGCGCCTGTTTCTCCGGGGCCAGAGCATTCAGGCGCTCAGCGATTTGCTGCAACGCGACGTGAGGAAGCGTGCTCATGGTTGCATCTCCAACTGGTCGAGCAGCGCGTTCATGCTATCGATTTCGCTGGCGGTGCCCGTCTGATCCAACGCGGCTTGAACCTGATCGGCGAGTACCGCGAGGTTTTCACTGGCGAACACCACCCGCAGCGGCAGTTCTACCGCTAACCGTCGTTTGATCCGCGCCAGTACTTGGGTGGCCAACAGCGAGTGGCCGCCGAGTTCGAAGAAGCTGTCGTCCAGACCGACCCGGTCGACGCCCAACAGCTCTTGCCAGATCAGTGCGACCTCGATTTCAACCGGCGTACAGGGCGGACGGTGCTCGCGGGCGGCGGCAAATTCTGGGGCTGGTAATGCTTTGCGATCCAGCTTGCCGTTGACGTTCAGCGGCAGTTTTTGCAAGAACACAAAGGCGTTAGGCAGCATGTAATCGGGAAGCTGTTGGCGCAGTTGATTCAATAGCGATTCACGCTCAGCGATGCCACAGACATAGGCTACCAGCTGCGCGCCGGCGATTGATTCAAACACACTGACGGCGGCATCTTCGACGTTCGGGCAGGCGCGCAGGCAGGCTTCGATTTCACCCAGTTCGATGCGCAGGCCGCGCAGTTTGACCTGATGGTCGCCGCGACCAAGGTAATCGATGGCGCCGTCCGGGCGTTGGCGTGCCAGGTCGCCGGTGCGGTACATGCGTCCGCCGTCGAGGGTGAACGGGTTAGCGACGAAGCGTTCCGCGCTGAGGCCGGCACGGCGGTGGTAACCACGGGCCAAGCCGGCACCGCCGAGGTACAACTCGCCCACGGCGCCAGCGGCAACCGGCTGCAACGTGGCGTCGAGAATGTACAGGCGCAGATTGGCGATCGGCAGACCAATGGGCACCCGGCCCAGCTCTGCGCCGCAGGTCCAATGACTGACGTCGATGGCCGCTTCGGTGGGGCCGTACAAGTTGTACAGCGTGACCTGTGGCAAGCAGTGTTGCGCCTGCTGCAAGGTCGGCACCGACAAGGCTTCGCCGCTGCAAACGATGCGTTTCAAGCTGCTGCTGACGGCGGCCGAAGGTTCGGCGACAAATGCCTGCAGCATCGAGGGCACGAAATGTACGGTGCTGATGCGTTCTTGCTGGATCAGCGCCGCCAGTTGCGCCGGCTCGCGGTGCACGCCCGGCGCAGCAACCACGAGGCAGGCGCCATTGATCAACGGCCAAAAGAATTCCCACACCGACACGTCAAAACTGAATGGGGTTTTCTGTAGCACCCGGTCAGTGGCATCCAATGCATAAGCGTCTTGCATCCAGGCCAATCGGTTAGCCAACGCGGCATGGGTATTACCCACGCCTTTGGGCCGCCCGGTGGAGCCGGAGGTGTAGATCAGGTACGCCAAGGCATCAGGCTGAACCTGCAAAACCGGAGCGGTGTGCGGGTAATCGGCTAACTCGGCAGGTGTCAGGTCGTCGAAGTAAATAGTCGTCAGATCGCCCGAAGTGACCGGCAGATGTTCGGCCAAATGGCGTTGGGTCAACAGCAAATCCACGCCGCTGTCTTCGATCATGTAAGCCAGCCGGTCGCTGGGGTAATCCGGGTCCAGTGGCACATAAGCGCCACCCGCCTTGAGAATCGCCAGCAGGCCAATCACCAGTTCCAGCGAGCGCTCTGCGGCGATGCCCACCAGCACTTCTTGATCGACGCCGTTGTCTTGCAAGCAGTGCGCAAGGCGGTTGGCACGACGATCCAATTCGGCGTAATCGAGGGTGATCCCGGCCATACTCAACGCAGGCGCGTGGGGAGTGCGCAAAACTTGGGCAGTAAACGCGCTGAGAACGTCGGGCCCAAACGCACGCGGATCAGTTTCCAGCGCCGGCCGCTGCGCGGGGTCCAGCAGATGAAGGTCTTGCACCGGGCTGTCGAGGCGGCTGCCCAGTTGCTGCAGCAACTGACTGAACGCAATTTTGAGGCGCACCACGCTGGCCGCCGCGAACAAATCGGTGGCATAGGTAAACGTGGCTTTCAGCGTCCCGTCGGGCATCTCTTCGGTGTTCAGTGCCAAATCAAATTGCGCCGTGCGGTCGTCACGGGGCAGCGCTTCGATGCTCAGCTCAGAAAGTTGCGCCAAGGCCTGGGAACGCTGACGGGTGTGGCTGTACATCACTTGAAACAGTGGGTTGTGGCTCAAGCTGCGCTGCGGTTGTAGGGCTTCGACCAAGTGCTCAAACGGCAGATCACCGTTGGCTTGGGCGCCGGCAACGTCAGCCTTGATCTGCGCCAGCAGCGCGCTGAAAGGTTGCGCTGGATCGGGCAGCAGGCGCAGCACCTGAGTGTTGACGAACAGCCCAATCAAGCCTTCGAGTTCAACCCGCGAGCGGTTAGCCAACGGCACGCCGATTCGCAAGTCGTCTTGCCCGCTGTAGCGTTGCAGCAGCACGGCGAAGGCACCCAGCAGCAACATGAACGGTGTCGCTTGGTGGGTTCTTGCCTGCTGCGCCAGTTGCCCGGTGAGCCCGGCATCGATACTGAAAGACAAGGTAGCGCCACGGTAACTTTGCACCGCTGGCCGAGCGAAGTCGGTGGGCAGTTCCAGCAGCGGTTGTTGCGAGCCCAGGTAATCACGCCACCAGCCAAGCTGACGCTGACCCTCACCTTGGGCCAGCCAGCCGCGCTGCCAAGCAGCGTAATCCAGATACTGCACCGCCAGCGGCGCCAACCTCGGCACGTCTGCACTTAGCGCGTGGCGGTAGGTCTGAACGAATTCCTCGATCAACAGGTTCATCGACCAGCCATCACCGACAATGTGGTGCAAGGCCAAGCTCAGCACGTGCTCGCCCTCCCCCAACCGATACAGGCGCAAACGCACCAGCGGGTCGCGAGCCAGATCGAACGGTTGCGCCGCGTGCATGGCCACCAGCGCCTGCACATCGGTACCGGGCGCTAGATCGACGGTGCTCCATTCGACTGTTGCCTGGGCCAATACCTGTTGCCGAGGCTCGCCATCGACTTCGATAAACCGCGTACGCAGTACCTCATGGCGCCCAACCACAGCCTCGAAAGCGCCCTGCAACGCGTGTTCATCAAGCTTGCCTGACAAACGCACCGCCGCGCTGATGGTGTACGCCGTGCTTTGTGGCGCCAACTGCCAGAGGAACCAAAGGCGTTGTTGAGCGAACGACAGCACGCCATTGTCGCGGCTGCTCAGGCGCGCAATGACTTCGTTTTTTGGCGTTTGCGCGGTGGCCGGTTGCACGTCGAGCCGCTGCGCCAAGCCACGAATGGTCTGCGCTTCGAACAGCTGTTTTGGCGTGACTTTGAGCCCGCGCTTACGTGCGCGAGCAATAATCTGCAGGCTGAGGATCGAGTCTCCACCCAGCTCAAAAAAGTTGTCGGTGACACCAACCCTGTCGCGCTTGAGCACATCACACCAGATCTCGGCCAGCAGGGTTTCCACTTCACCTTCGACGGCCACGATGTGCGCACGCTGATTTGTTGAGTCGTCCAGCGGCAGTGCCACTAGGGCCTTGCGGTCGAGTTTACCGTTGGCGGTCACTGGCAAAGCATCAAGCAACAGCCAGCGCGCCGGTTGCAGATAATCGGGCAACTGCTCGCGCAAACGGGTCTGGATCATTTCCAGCGTGGTGCCTTGAGCCGCTACGCAAAAGGCGCACAACTGCACGCCGTCAGCGCTTTCCAGCAGAATCACTGCCGCATCCTGAACCTCTTGCAACGCTTTGAGCGCTTCGGCGATTTCGTTCGGTTCGACCCGGTAGCCGCGCAATTTTACCTGCTCGTCGACACGGCCGAGGAATTCCACTTCGCCGTCGCGACGCAACCGCGCACGGTCGCCGCTGCGGTACAAACGTGCGCCGCCACCGGCCGGGTCAGCGTTGCCGAGCGCAGTCTCGGCTGGCATCGCATCGTTGTGCTTCTTTGCCTCGGCTTCGAGCTTGTCTTGGGTGTCGTCGGACATCGTCGCTCCTTCAGGGTTGGCTGTCTCGAACCTATTACCCCCCGGCTAGCCGATGCACGCCCGCGCCTGGATTGCCATTTCCAGATCCTC
>NZ_JAMFRV010000285.1 GCF_026224925.1 Pseudomonas sp.
AAGCTTATTATCTTCGCGAAATAATTGATCATGGGTTAACCGACCTAGAAGATTATTACCTCGCTGCAGAAGTCTTAGAGCGTGTCCGTAAGGGGCAGGAAGCCGTGCATTCGGCTGCGGACGTAAGGAAAGACCTTGGTTTGGACGATTGATTACACCGACACGGCAAAGACGCAGTTACGCAAGATCGATAAGCAAGCGGCCAAGCGTATTTTGAACTTTATGGATGAAAGGATAGCGAGCAGGGAAGATCCTCGTAGCACAGGTAAGGCTCTTACTGGTCCGCTGGGCGGTTTGTGGCGTTTTCGGGTCGGTGATTTTCGAGTTATCTGCGACATTCAGAACGGCGCGTTGCTAATTTTGGTGGTGCAGCTTGGTAATCGTCGCGAAGTTTATAGGTAGCCCTCCTACAAAAACGCCAACCGATATTCCCCCGGCGTAGCCCCCATCGCTTGCTTGAACCGATTATTGAAATGACTCGCACTGGCAAAACCATAGGCCATGGCGATGTCTCCCAGCGGCTGTTTTCCGGTGCGCAGTAGTTGTCGTGCACAGTTCATGCGTCGTGCCAGCAAATACTGATGAGGCGGCAAGCCAAAACTCTCGCGAAACATCCGCGCAAAGTGGTATTCGGACAAAGCGCACAGTGCGGCCAGTTCCCCTAGGCTGATTGGGTCCGCAAGATGATGTTCGATGTAATCCACCAATTGCCGCCGCAAGTGCGGTGCAAGGCCACCTTTGAGGCGCAAGCCCTGGCGCTGGCCGACTTGATTGAGCAGGGCGTGGCTGAGCATCTCGTGGGCGAGGCTGCTGGTCAGTAAGCGCTCACCGGGTTCGCTCCAATCAAGCTCGATCATGCGCAGAAAACGCGCAGTTTGCTCGGCATCGTCGATAAACGTGCTTTCACTCAGTTGCAGTTCTCGCGGCTCTCGATCAAGCAAGGCGACGCAGCCGAGGGCAAATTGCTCGGGGCTGAAGTACACGTGCGCGAGGCGAATGTCACCGTTGATGACCCACGCGGACTCATGCCCTGCTGGCAAGATGCATAACTTGCCGGGGCCGCCTTTTTGGCTGGGTTTATCGCGACGAAATGTGCCGGTGCCGCCGGCGATGTAACACGACAGGGTGTGGTGGCTCGGCGCTTGGTATTCCTGAGCGTCGTGATGGTTGTTCCACAGGGCTGCAACCATCCCGTCACCCAGTCCCGCGCTTTGTTCAAGGCGAGCATTGGGCGAGCTGTTCAGGGCTTGAAAGACCTGGATTGTTTCCAGTGGTGGCATAACGAATCCCTCTGCAGTTCGTATCCTATCAAGTCGCTTGCGTGCTGCCAGTCTCCAGATCGTTAAAAGCGCAAGATTGTGCAAGTCGCCGCTGGAGCGAAACCTCAGACTGAGGCTCAATTCAGGAGCCCGTCACGATGAACCTCTCTTTATATTTGCTCACCGTGTTGATCTGGGGCACCACGTGGATCGCCCTCAAGTTGCAGTTGGGGGACGTGGCGATTCCGGTGTCGATTGTCTATCGCTTCGGCTTCGCGGCATTGGTGCTGTTCGTGATGTTATTACTGAGCGGACGCCTGCAGAAGGTCAATCGGCGCGGCCAGTTTCTCTGTGTCGCGCAGGGCCTGTGCCTGTTCTGCGTCAACTTCATGTGCTTTTACACCGCCAGCCAGTGGATCCCCAGCGGCTTGATCGCCGTGGTGTTCTCAACCTCGACATTGTGGAACGCACTGAACGCCCGAATCTTCTTTCGCCAGAAGGTCGCACGCAATGTGCTGGCCGGTGGTGGGTTGGGCTTGATCGGTTTGGCGTGCATGTTCTGGCCGGAACTGTCTGCGCACACCGCCAGCCATGAAACCCTGATCGGTCTGGGTCTCGCGTTACTGGGTACGCTGTGTTTCTCAGCAGGGAATATGCTCTCCAGCCTGCAACAAAAAGCGGGGTTGAGGCCGCTGACGACCAATGCCTGGGGCATGCTTTACGGTGCCGGAATGTTAGCGGTGTATTGCGTGCTCAGCGGCACGCCTTTCAGTTTCGAATGGAATACCCGCTACATCGGTTCGCTGGCGTATCTGGTGATTGCAGGCTCGGTGATCGGCTTCACTGCCTACCTGACTTTGGTCGGGCGCATGGGGCCGGAGCGTGCGGCGTATTGCACGGTGCTGTTCCCGGTAGTCGCGCTGAATATCTCGGCCTACGCCGAAGGCTACCAATGGACAATGCCTGCCTTGATAGGGCTGGTACTGGTAATGCTGGGGAATGTGCTGGTGTTTCGTAAACCTAAGCCGCAAACCGGTACGGCTGAAACACTGCGTCGTCTGCTTCCCGAATAAATTCGGTCCTACGGAATGAACTGACCCCAAAAAATTGGACAAAAAATAGCTAAGCCGCAGCAGACTGGGTCCTGTACGCCACAGGGCTCAGCCCGTTCAGTTTCAGCTTGATGCGATCATGGTTGTAGTAATGGATGTATTC
>NZ_JAMFRV010000286.1 GCF_026224925.1 Pseudomonas sp.
ACCCCATGATGCTTGACCGTTTTGCGGTGCTGGCAGTGTTGCTATTGCTGACAGCAACATCCGCTCAGGCAGACAGCCTCGAACCCCTCGAAACTGCGCTGACCAAAGCTGCTCCCGATGCCAACCCGAAAGTGATTGCTCTGGCAGTGCATGCAGCACAGTGTCGGCTGGCGCAGGGCCAGGAAAACGCACAACGATTGGCGATTATCGATTACTCACGCCCCTCGACCGAGCAGCGACTGTGGATATTCGATATTCAGCAGCGCACGCTATTGTTTCACGAACTCGTCGCCCACGGGCGAAACAGCGGCGAGAACATGGCCAAACAGTTCTCCAATCAAAACCAGAGTATGGCGTCTAGCTTGGGGTTGTATAGCACACGCGCCACTTATAAGGGACATAACGGATACTCCTTGCGCATGGACGGTCTGGAGCCTGGTTTCAATGACCATGCTTTTGATCGAGCGCTGGTGATTCACGGCGCCCCCTACGTGAGCCAAGAGCTTGCGCGCACTAACGGTCGAATTGGCAGAAGCCTAGGTTGCCCAGCGGTACGTCCGGCGATTGCCCATGAAGTCATCGACGCAATGAAAGACGGCCAGCTACTGTTTTCTTACTACCCCGATCCACGCTGGCTTAATTCGTCTTCTTTCATTAACTGTGCCAAGGATCAGATCGCAAGTGCGACGGCCCTTGGCATGGATCGTAATTAGCCTGCGATGAAACAGGCAGCTTCAGTGGGTCATGCACCTAATGACATTGAGTCCCGTTAACCCATGAAATTCATGCACAGGCATACCGAGCACCATCGCACTGAGCGTATCGGCTGGCTTCGCGCTGCCGTCCTGGGGGCCAACGACGGGATTGTCTCTACCGCCAGCCTGTTGATCGGGGTCGCCGCGGCCAATGCCAGTCACGGGACCTTGCTGGTCACCGGAATGGCCGGCCTAGTGGCAGGCGCCATGTCCATGGCCGCGGGCGAATACGTCTCCGTGCACTCCCAGGCTGACACAGAGCGCGCTGACCTGTCTCAGGAGCGGGCCGAACTGGCGAGCGATCCGAAAGCCGAACACATCGAGCTTGCCAACATTTATATGCATCGCGGTGTATCACCCGAACTGGCCCGCCAGGTAGCCGACCAATTGATGGCCCACGACGCGCTGGGCTCCCACGCTCGTGACGAACTGGGCATCAGCGAAGCACTCACGGCCAAACCACTACAGGCGGCACTCGCCTCTGCCGCCAGTTTCGTGGTCGGTGCAGCCTTACCGCTGGCGGTGATTGTCATTGCGCCGCAGCAAAGCCTTGTGCCGTGGATGTCGGGCATGTCGTTGTTGTTTTTGGGAACCTTGGGAGCTATCGCCGCCAAGGCGGGCGGTGCCAAAGTCATGATCGGCGCCTGGCGGGTGACGCTTTGGGGTGCGCTGGCCATGGGTATTACTGCGTTGGTAGGATCGTTGTTTGGGGCGGCGGTTTAGTTCGCCGCCGACTCAACCAAATGCACAGGTCACGCGCCATCTAAATTGCCGATCCCCGTTGCTGTCGAAAGGCCCCAGGGCTCAACCCCGTCCACTGCTTGAAGGCCCGGTGAAATGCACTGGGTTCACGGAACCCCACCTCTTGGGCGATATCGGCGATGCTCATGGAAGTGTCTCGCAGACGCTCAAAGGCAATCGACCTTCGCATGTCATCTTTGATCTGCTGATAGCTAAACCCCTCTCTGGTAAGGGCACGACGCAAGCTGCTGAGACTGAGCGCAAACTCGACCGCCAGTTGCTCTAAAGTTGGCCAAAGGTCGTAACTGCACGATTGCAGTCTTTGATGAACCCGAGCGCTGTACCCTTCTCTGTTGCGGAATCGAATAAAAACCGATTGAGGTGCATTGCGTAGGAAGGTGTATAGCGACGCGCGATCTGGGCTAATCGGCAACCTCAAGCATTCAGGGTCGAGTTCAATTTCAGTGCTGCTGGCATTAAATACCACATCACTTCCCCACAAGAGTTGCTCATCACCATGTCCTGGCGGGGGGAAGTCGAACCGAACCCGAGTCATGTGTATGCGTCGACCTGCCAGCCAACACATCAAGCCTACGATCAGAACCAGGAACGTTTCAGTAACGACTGCACGAAGATATTCATTCGCGCCCGTGTAGCGCAGAACCACCGTTCTTCGCTTATCGCGTATTACCACCTCACCTTCCACGTCACGCAGGAACAGTTGGAAGTACGCGAGCGATTGGCTCAGCGCTTTTTCCACCGAGGGCGCTTGAATTAACCCTCGGCAAATCAAGGCGAAACTGCCCAAGGGCATGCCGTGGGAGTCCAAGCCAAAAAACTCATCGCGACGCGCCTGTACTACCGCCAGCCAAAGCGCCGAGAATTCCTTTGCAGATACTCGTACTGGCAACTCATTCAATGTGCCAGCGATAATGCCGGCCTCCCCCAGCAGCCGCTGAATGCTCAACGGTTGCTCGCCAAAGGAATAGAGCAGTACCTTGGCGAAGTATGACGATACTGAATGTTTTTCTTTCATGAAGCCTGTAACGCCTATGGCAAAAAATGGCAATTGTTCTGGGCAGTTCGGGCATAGGCCTAGTGCTTCTGGACACCTTAGACTGCTAGTCAAATCAATAGTAATTCAGATGCGAGTAGCATAACCGTCAGCTGTCTCGATGCTCACTCTACCCGCTCGCTAAACCAATAAGGAACAACGCAATGAGTCACCCCGAGGTTTATATCGTCAGCGCTGCACGCACCGCCATTGGCACCTTTGGCGGCTCATTGAAGGATGTGCCGCTGGCCGATCTGGCGACCACTGCAGTTAAGGCCGCACTAGACCGAAGCGGTGTGGATCCTGCGCAGGTCGGGCACCTGGTGATGGGCAACGTCATTCCTACCGAAACCCAGGACGCCTACATTTCCCGGGTTGCGGCAATGAATGCAGGCATTCCTAAAGAGACACCTGCCTTCAACGTCAACCGACTCTGTGGCTCTGGGTTGCAGGCGATTATCTCGGCGGCACAAACCCTGATGTTGGGTGACGCCGAAATTGCTATCGGCGCGGGGGCCGAATCCATGAGTCGCGGTCCTTATATCCTGCCCGCGGCTCGCTGGGGCGCCCGGATGGGTAACACCCAAGCCATCGATTACATGCTCGGAATCTTGCACGATCCCTTCCATGGGATCCACATGGGCATCACGGCCGAAAACATCGCGACACGCAACGGTATCACCCGAGAGATGCAAGACGCGCTGGCGATAGAAGATCAAAAACGTGCGAGTTTCGCCATCGAAAACGGACGTTTTGTCGAGCAGATCGCAGCCGTTGAAGTTCGCAGCCGCAAAGGCACCCAATTGTTTAGCGTCGACGAGCACCCGCGTGCCACCTCGCTGGAACAACTGGCACAAATGAAACCGGCCTTCAAGAAAGACGGCTCCGTCACCGCTGGCAACTCCTCTGGGCTCAACGACGGCGCTGCGGCGTTGGTGCTGGCAACTGGCGCTGCGGTCAAATCCAGCAACCTGCGTCCCCTCGCTCGCCTGGTGGCCTATGCCCACGCGGGTGTCGAACCGGAACTGATGGGCCTTGGACCGATCCCTGCCACACGCCTGGCCCTCAAGCGTGCCGGTCTGACGGTGGCTGATCTTGACGTCATCGAAGCCAACATCGCCTTCGCCGCACAGGCCTGCGCAGTGACTCAGGAACTGGACCTTGATCCGTCCAAGGTCAACATTAACGGCTCTGGGATTTCCTTGGGACATCCGGTCGGCGCAACAGGCGCGATCATCTCCACCAAAGCTATACATGAGCTGCATCGTATCGGCGGTCGCTATGCACTGGTGACCATGTGCATTGGTGGTGGTCAGGGCATTGCAGCGATATTTGAGCGGACTTAAATAACGTTGTACGGCATCTACATCGTGGGAAAATCGGCCAGCGCACTATTGCGCTGGCCGATTTTTTAATGCCTCAGAACTTGTAGCCAACGCCCATGCTTAACATGTGCAGCACTCCCCCGGCGGAGGTGTCTTCACTGGCAGCATCGCCATGGGTGATATGGCTGAAGTCCTGCATATATGCACCGGTAACCTCCAGATCATCTGACACCTGATAACTGACGCCCAAGCTCGCACTTTTCGGTTGGTTGCAGGGGGCGATTGAGATCAAGGTTGCCTCACGGTCAGGGACCTGGTGATTGGCCAAAGAAACCCCACCACGCAGCTGGAGACGCTTGGTGACCTTGTAATTGATGCCCGTACGGAACACGTTCTGATCCCTCCACCCAAATCCCGGCCCGTTGCTAGCCCCCGGCGCCCCGCCTTCCACCAGAGAGTTGCCGAAGGCTTTCTCGCCGCTCCAGTTGATCCAGACGTAGTCAAAGGCCAGCGTCCAGGCACCGATGTCGTAAGCCAAGCCTATGCCTGCCTGCTGCGGCATGTTGATCTGCCCCCCGTCTGGAATGATGTCCGCGTGGGACTTCATTTTCTGGAAACGCACCGGAGAAGCGTAGGTCAGCCCGAGTCGCAGCCCATCCGCGAGGGTACCCAAATAACCAACGCTCCAACCGACGCCAAAAGCATGATCCTCATCATCCGTAGCGCCGAAGTTTTCCAGTCCATGTAACAGCAGACTTTCGTAGCCAAGCCGAATCGACGCACCCAAGTAATGTCCCGGCGCAACTTCATAAGTCGCCGTTGGTGCAATAATGAGCTGAGCCAGTGCCGATTTGACCTTGGTCGTGCCGAAGGCAGGTATTACCCGATCGTAATCGACGCCCGCACCGTATCCAGACACTGACACACCGAAGGTCACATCGGGCCGATATTGAAAGTTAGCCCCGAAGCCCGGCAGGAATACCAACAGGCTGTCGCTGCTCTCAGTGCCGTGAACGTTAGAGCGCAGTTGGCCCCAGGTTGCCATTAAGTTGCCGTCGACCCGCGAGCCGACAGCCCCCATTCCCGCGGGGTTGTTGGCTGCTGCGATAGCGTCGGTGGGATTGGCAATGCTCGCGCCGCCCATGCCCATGGCGACTACCCCGTAGCCTGCGTATTGCGGACCGTTGGAGGCCATTGCCGTGCCGGCAAGAAGCCCACCGAACAGCGTGGTCACTACTATTTTCTTGATCATAATCCCCATTCCTTGTGCTTATTATTGAGGACCAAACGGGAAAACCAGGACGAGCGAAACCTATTGCCGGCGTACCGGCAATGGCGCCTTCATGGTGGGTGTAGGGTTATGCGATCAAGGACGCCCTACGCCTTTGCCTACTGCTACACGGGTGGTGAAGATGGTGGACTCGGTACGCAGATTGACCATGGCTTCGAAGATGTTTGGGCCGTCTACCTTGGTTGCGACCAAGTGTAGGGTCTTGCCATCTTCGCCACCCAGAGTACTGGCCACGCATTCATAGCCGGGCATTGGAATGCGATCAGTCACTTCGCCTTTGCTGTTCACCCGAATGAACGCTTCGGCGCGCAGCATGCTTAGCCACAAACCGTCTTCGGCATCGATAGAAATACCATCGACACAGCCGCGCTTGTGCTCACGGTCTGATTCGCTGGGATAGAGGGTTGTCATGTCGAGGAATACCCGACGGTTTTCCAGCTTGCCGTCGACGATGTCCATGATGGTTAGGCGCTCATCGAAGGTCTCGACAAAGATGAGGTGCTTCTGATCGGCGGTGATCACGATGCCGTTGGGAAAGGTGCAGTCCTCGACGCCGACACTGACTTCGCCGTTGGGCTCGATCACGACTACGCGGCCAGGTTTCAATGCCTCGCCTTCAAACACCCGGGCACCGACATCATCGACGTAGATGCGCCCATGGCCATCAACCACCATGTCACCGATGTAACCTGTATAGACCTCACTTAGGTCGGCATACAGTTCGAGGCCATTCGGTGTGACTCGATACAGGCGCGTCTCGTGCATCGCGCCGATGATCAGGTCGCCATTGGGCAAGAAACCCAATCCGTTTGGTTTACTCGGAACCTCGGCAATTACGGTCTTGTTGCCTTGTGCGTCAATCGCATAGACCTTCTTGCCGAGCATGTCGGAGATGTAGAGTATGCCGTTCCGCCAGCGAGGGCTTTCGCCAAAGATCAATCCGCTGGTCAAGAATTTCAGGTCGTATTGTTTTTGTTCTACTGACATGTCAATTTCCTGTTTCAAGTGAGTGTTATTGCCCTGCCCGTTGCCAGGCGATTTCTGACAGCTTCATCGGATTTCAAATAGCTTTGCAGCGCCCTTCTGTTGTTCACACAGATCCTGAAGTTCCAGTTGAAGTGGTCCGCCAGTGCGACTGCAGCGCAGCCCTCAATTGCGGAGGAATAGCGATACGGATACGCGCGTCAGTCTGAATACAGACGGGTGAAAAAATACCTTCGAAGGCCAATACGCCATCGGCCAGATACGCGCGTGCTGCCAAGTCGAAGCTGTGCTCGCGGACAGTCGTCACATCGATGTGAATATCAACCACGTCGTCCGGAACCAGGCTTCGATGGAAGGTCAGTGACATATGCTTGCAAGGCAAGCCCACCTTGGGAGGTGCGACCTTGAGACCTGGGGCCCATTCGGGACCTGGAGCCCAATCTATTTGCCGGTAAAACAGCATCACCGCGTCGAGCAGGTAGGCGGTAAACCGGCCGGTGTACACCACCGCTGCAGGATCGCAATCAGACCATCGCACCCGGCGACGAACGATGAATGGAAGGTCATTGACGACTTCTTCGGTACAGTCGCTCATGGCCGCACCCCACCCAGATTCAAGCGCTCGGCAAGGGCCGGAAAATCATTGCGCAGACGCTCATCGTCTATCCGCCCGGTGCGAGTCATGAACTGGTAAACGAACTGCTCCGGGGTGTA
>NZ_JAMFRV010000287.1 GCF_026224925.1 Pseudomonas sp.
GCTCGACGGTGGTGTTTTGGCTTTCGTCGAGAATAATAAAGCAGTTGTTCAGCGTACGACCGCGCATGTAAGCCAGCGGTGCAACTTCAATCACCTGACGCTCGATCAACTTGGCGACGTATTCGAAGCCGAGCATTTCGTAGAGCGCGTCATACAGCGGGCGCAAGTACGGGTCGATCTTTTGTGCCAGATCGCCGGGCAGGAAACCAAGTTTTTCGCCCGCTTCGACCGCCGGACGCACCAGCAAGATGCGCCGGATCTGCTCGCGCTCAAGCGCATCCACGGCACACGCCACCGCAAGATAGGTCTTGCCAGTACCCGCAGGGCCGATGCCGAAGTTGATGTCGTTGGCGAGGATTTCTTTGACGTAACGCTGCTGATTCAAGCCGCGCGGGCGAATCATGCCCTTTTTGGTACGCAGGGCTACGCCGACTTCGGCAGCAGGGTGGTTGTCCAGTTCTTCGACGCCTGATTCCTGAAGGAACAGGTGAACCATGTCTGGTGACAGCTCGGTACCTTTGGTTTCTCGGTACAGGCGCCGCAGCAGGTTTTCAGCCGAAGTGGTGTGTTGGGATTCGCCAATCAATTCGAATTGATTACCGCGGTTGCGGATTTCGATGTTCAGGCGTTGTTCGATCAAGCGTAAATGCTCGTCGAGTTGCCCGCACAGATTTGCGAATCGATGGGCCTCAAAAGGTTCGAGGATAAAACGATGTGGTTCTATGGGAGCGTTCAAGGTCGTTTTTAGCCGCCCTACGGCAATGGAGATGACTGGAGAATAACCCCTAGTGGTCGGTGGACGAAAGCCTTCACTTACTAATGGTGATGCGGGAGTCGATTCTCCGCTTTGCTGCCCCGCAGCCAGCTCGGTCCCTGTAGGAGCTGCCGAAGGCTGCGATTGACCATAAAATGGTCGTTGTGAATTAAGTCACTGAAGGTTGTTCCAACCTTATCGCAGCCTTCGGCAGCTCCTACACGTGCAGCATTACTGCAACAACGACCCGCGCAGCGAGTGGGGTTGTGCGTCGTCGATGTGCACGTCAGCGAACTGGCCGATCAACTTGGGGTTGTCGCAGCGGAAGTTGACGATCCGGTTGTTCTCGGTGCGCCCTTGCAGCTCGCCGGGGTCTTTTTTCGAGTAATCGGTGACCAGAATTCGCTGAGTGCTGCCCACCATCTGCCGGCTGATCTCGTAACCCTGCTGATTCAGGCGATGCTGCAAAGCCGCCAGACGTTCCTTTTTCAGGGCTTCGGGGGTTTCGTCTTTAATATCCGCCGCAGGTGTTCCCGGGCGCGGGCTATAAACGAAGGAAAACGAGAAGTCGAAGTTGACGTCTTCGATCAGCTTCATAGTCTGCTCGAAATCTTTTTCCGTCTCGCCGGGGAAGCCGACGATAAAGTCCGAACTGATGCTGATGCCCGGAACCGCAGCCCTGAGTTTGCGCAGCTTGGATTTGTATTCGAGTGCGGTGTGGTTGCGCTTCATCGCCGACAGAATCCGGTCGGAGCCCGATTGCACCGGCAAATGCAGGTGCTTGACCAGCTCCGGCACTTCGGCGTGGGCCAGGATCAGGCTGTCCGAGAACTCCAGCGGATGCGAGGTGGTGTAGCGAATGCGGTCGATACCGTCCACAGCCGCCACGGTGCGGATCAGCTCTGCCAGGTCCGCCAGGCGCCCATCGTGGGTGGTGCCGCGATAACCGTTGACGTTTTGGCCCAGCAGCGTCACTTCGCGTACGCCGTTTTCGGCCAAATGCATGACCTCGCTGACCACGTCATCGAACGGCCGGCTGACTTCTTCGCCACGGGTATAAGGCACGACGCAGAACGTGCAGTACTTACTGCAACCTTCCATCACCGACACATAAGCGCTCGGCCCGTCGACGCGGGGCTCTGGCAGGTGGTCGAATTTCTCGATTTCCGGGAACGACACGTCAACCTGCGGCAGCCCTGTGAGGCGTGCGGCGTTGATCATTTCTGGCAAGCGGTGCAGGGTTTGCGGACCGAACACCACGTCTACGTAGGGTGCGCGATCACGAATCGCCGCGCCTTCCTGGCTCGCGACGCAACCGCCAACCGCGATCACCATCTCCGGGTTGGCCAGTTTCAGTTCACGCCAGCGCCCCAGCTGGGAATACACACGGTCTTGGGCGCGTTCGCGAATAGAACAGGTATTAAGCAGGATGACGTCGGCATCTTCTGCGCGAGCAGTGACTTCCAGGGCTTGATGTTCGCCCAGCAGATCGACCATGCGCGAGCTGTCGTACTCGTTCATTTGGCAACCGTGGGTTTCGATATAAAGCTTCTTGGCCATGCGTGATCATCAGGTGGTTCGAAGAACCGCGCATTATAGAGGCGTGAGTGTCTGGTTCCTAGCGCTGACTGTCCAACGGGCATGCTATAGTTCGCGCCCTCTTTAAGCCCCTGATTGTTACCTGCCTGCTATGACCAAACGCGAAGCTCCAATTTACAAGGTGATTTTTCTCAACCAGGGACAGGTGTTCGAAATGTACGCCAAGCAAATCTATCAGAGCGATCTGTGGGGTTTCCTTGAGGTGGAAGAATTCGTCTTCGGCGAGCGTACGACCGTGGTGGTAGACCCGAGTGAAGAGAAGCTCAAGGCTCAGTTCGAAGGCGTAGTGCGCAGTTTTGTGCCGATGCACTCGATTGTGCGCATCGATGAAGTCGAGCGTGTCGGCACGCCGGAGATCAGTGAAGCGCGGGGCACGAGCAA
>NZ_JAMFRV010000288.1 GCF_026224925.1 Pseudomonas sp.
AATACATCCATTACTACAACCATGATCGCATCAAGCTGAAACTGAACGGGCTGAGCCCTGTGGCGTACAGGACCCAGTCTGCTGCGGCTTAGCTATTTTTTGTCCAATTTTTTGGGGTCAGTTCAGAACCTCGGATCTACGGGGTGTCAAAAACAAAAACGCCGACCCTAGGGCCGGCGTTTTGGTGTTACTCAGCACAAAGCTTATTTGGCTTTGACGCCTTCAAACGCGATGATCAGTTCCAGCGATTCAGACGCTGGGCCCAAATTCATCATCGTGCCGAAATCAGAACGTTTGATCGTAGTGGTGCCTTCAAAACCAGCGCGGTAGCCGCCCCACGGATCCTTGCCTTCACCCAAGAAGGTCGACTTGACCACAACCGACTTGGTAACACCGTGCAAGGTCAGGTCGCCCGTCACGTCAGCAGTAACCTTGCCGTCAGCATCTTTACCGGTCGTTTTGACCGAGGTGGAGACGAATGTAGCTTCAGGGTACTTGGCAACATCAAGGAAGTCCTTGCTGCTGATGTGCTTGTCACGTTCAGCCTGGTTAGTGAACACGCTGGCGGTCTTCAGCGTAATGCTGATCTTGCTGTCTTCAGGCTTGGCGGCGTCAAAGCTGAACGAGCCATCCCAGTCCTTGAACGTACCGTAGATGAAGCTGTAGCCCAAGTGGCTGATCTTGAAGTTGATGAAGGCGTGCTGGCCTTCCTTGTCGACTTTGTAATCAGCGGCCATCGCCTGACCGGCCGACAACAGAGCGGTACCCAGTGCCAGAGCAGCGAACGTCTTCTTCAACAACATGCTGTAGTTCCTATTTAGTTTGAACATTAGTCGCGACCCAACATGCGCGTAAGGGTCACATCACGATCGATAAAGTGGTGTTTCAACGCTGCAAGGCCGTGGAGTCCTGAAAAGACCACCAGAATCCAGGCCAAGTACAAGTGAACGGCGCCAGCGACATCTGCCTGATTGGGAATGCTGTCGATCAACGACGGCACTTCGAACAGACCAAACACCGAGATCCCCACACCGTCGGCGGTGGAAATGAGGTAACCGGCAATCATCGTGGCAAACAAACCGACATACAAAAAAAGATGACCGAATTTGGCACCCAGACGCGTCCACTTACCGTAAGTCGATAGGGCTGGCGGCGGTGGACTGATCAAACGCCAAACGATTCGGAACAACATCACGGCAAACAATGTTATGCCGATGCTTTTATGCAGGTCCGGCGCGGCCTTGCGCCAGGTGTCGTAGTAATCTAGCCCAACCATCCAGAGCCCGAGCGCGAACAAGCCAAACACGACGACCGCCACGCCCCAGTGCAGCAGCATGCCGACCAGACCATAACGAGAGGAGGAGTTGCGTAGCTGCATGCCGATTACCTTCTAAGAATGGGTCCAAGATTAGCTTTTTATCTATCGAATGGAAGCGCAAATTTTCGCTACGAAATATCGAGAAATACGATAGATATTCGGCCGATATTATTGGAATGCCAGCATCCCGATATTGCGTCACCAACAATACTGCCCCATGACAATCGGCCAACAGACCCCGACGAGCGGTAATGTCTCGTCATTCAATGTCACAAGAGGTTGTTCCGCAGCCATGCTGCGCATAGGCTTGCGCGATTGTTTGCCCTCGCGCCAAGCGAGTTGTTACCAGGAGATTACCCATGGGCTTGAATAACCAGTGGATGCAGCGCGACCTCGCGGTGCTCTGGCATCCTTGCACCCAGATGAAAGACCACGAAAGTTTACCCCTGATCCCAATCAAAAGCGGCAAGGGCGTATGGCTCGAAGACTTCGAAGGCAAACGCTACCTTGATGCTGTCAGCTCGTGGTGGGTCAATGTGTTTGGCCATTCCAATCCGCGCATCAACCAGCGGATCAAGGATCAAGTCGATCAGTTGGAGCACGTTATCCTCGCAGGCTTCAGCCATCAGCCAGTGATCGAGCTGTCCGAGCGACTGATCAAAATGACGCCCGAAGGGTTGACCCGCTGCTTTTACGCCGACAACGGTTCGTCGTGCATCGAAGTTGCGCTGAAAATGAGCTTCCACTACTGGCTCAATCGCGGTCAGCCGAACAAAAAACGTTTCGTTACGCTAACCAACAGCTATCACGGCGAAACCATGGCCGCGATGTCAGTGGGTGACGTACCACTGTTTACCGAAACCTACAAAGCACTGCTGCTCGACACTATTAAAGTACCGAGCCCTGATTGCTACCACCGCCCCGAAGGCATGGGCTGGGCAGAGCATTCGCGCAACATGTTCGCCGCCATGGAACAGACGTTGGCCGAGCACCACGACACGGTTGCAGCGGTGATCGTCGAGCCGTTGATTCAGGGCGCAGGCGGCATGCGCATGTACGATCCGATTTACCTCAAGCTGCTGCGCGATGCCTGTGATCGTTATGGCGTGCATTTGATCCACGATGAAATCGCCGTCGGCTTCGGGCGCACCGGTACCATGTTCGCCTGCGAACAAGCGGGTATTACGCCGGACTTCTTGTGTCTGTCCAAAGCATTGACCGGTGGCTACTTGCCGTTGGCCGCGTGTATCACTACCGATGAGGTGTACAACGCGTTCTACGATGACTATTCATCCCTGCGCGCTTTCCTGCATTCCCACAGCTACACCGGCAACCCCCTCGCCTGTGCGGCAGCGTTGGCGACGCTGGATATTTTCGAACAAGACAACGTCATCGAGAACAACAAAGCCTTGGCAACACGTATGGCCAGCGCGACCGCGCATTTGGTTGACCATCCGAACGTGGCTGAAGTGCGCCAGACCGGCATGGCCGTGGCAATCGAAATGGTTCAGGACAAGGCCACAAAAACAGCTTACCCGTGGCAAGAGCGACGTGGGCTGAAGGTGTTCCAGCATGCATTGGAGCGCGGCGCCCTGCTCCGTCCGCTGGGCAGCGTGGTGTATTTTCTGCCGCCTTATGTGATTACACCGGAAGAGATCGACTTCCTGGCCGAGGTTGCCACCGAAGGCATCGACATCGCGACCCGCACCAGTGTTAGCGTGGCCGTACATGAGAATTTCCACCCGAATTTTCGTGATCCAGGCTGATTCCACGTAATGCTCCTACAGAGAGTCGGCATGCCACCCTGTGGGAGCGAATTCATTCGCGAAGAGTCATTGTCAGACGCCGCCACATCTACTGATTCCAGAGACCCAACATGAGACTGTCCCGTTTTTTTATCGATGCGCCATTGAGCCTTGGCGAGCACGAACTGCCAGAAGCCCAGGCGCATTACATCGGCCGTGTATTGCGCATGGCCGAAGGTGACGCGCTGCAATTGTTCGACGGATCGGGCAGCGAGTTTCGCGGCACGTTACTGGAAGTCGGCAAGAAACGCGTGCGGGTGACACTGGACGAAAAATTCGCAGGGCAAAAGGAATCAGCGTTGAGAATCCATCTGGGCCAAGGCTTGTCTCGCGGCGAGCGCATGGACTGGGCAATTCAGAAGGCCACCGAGCTGGGTGTACGCGAGATAACACCCATTATCAGCGAGCGCTGTGAAGTTCGTCTCAAAGACGAGCGCGCCGAGAAGCGTCAGCTGCATTGGAAACAAATCGCGATCAGCGCCTGCGAGCAATGCGGACGCTCTGTGGTGCCGGTGATCCATCCGCCGCTGGCACTCGCTGACTGGCTGAAGCAAACCGACGCTGATTTGAAACTGGTGCTGCACCCGGTCGCCGAGCCGCTGAGCCGCCACGACAAACCCTTCACCCTGGCCTTTTTGATTGGCCCTGAAGGCGGACTCAACGATGCTGAAATTGATCAGGCGAAAGTCGCAGGCTTCCACGCCGCCCGCCTCGGCCCCCGCGTACTGCGAACCGAAACCGCGCCGGTAGTGGCGTTAAGTGTCGCGCAACAACTGTGGGGTGATTTCTAAACTGCTTTGCGTGGCTCACTTTCTTGTGGGACCGAATTCATTCGGGAAGTTCTTGTGGGCGCCAACGTTGTTAAAGACAGACCGTGTCGCTGCTTTCCCGAATGAATTCGGTCCCACAGCATAAATAGATCAATGTGTTTTCAGCCCTCACAACACATAAAACAAAATCGCCACAAATTGCAGCAAACTGCCGACGATCACGAACAAATGCCAGATGCCATGCCAGTGCCGAAAACGCGTGTCATACGCGAAAAAAATAATACCGATGGTGTATGAAATTCCGCCACCGGCCAACCACATGAACCCCGCCGTACCCAGCGCAGCCAATAACGGTTTGACCGCCACCAACACGATCCACCCCATCACCGCATAGATCACGATGGACATCACTCGCGCTTCAGAGCGCGGTTTGATTTCCTGCAACATGCCGATCACCGCCAGCCCCCAGACGATACCGAACAGCGTCCAACCCCACGGGCCACGCAGCGTCACCAGACAAAAGGGCGTGTAACTGCCGGCAATCAGTAAGTAAATCGACAGGTGATCAACCTTCTGCATGATCACCTTCGCCCGTCCGCGAACGCTGTGATAAACCGTCGATGCGCTGTACAGCACAATCAGCGTTACGCCATAAATAGCCATGCTGACGATCTTCCAGACATCGCCACCCATGCTAGCCAACACCAGCATCCAGACCACGCCGATAAACGCCACTACCGCACCTACCAAGTGGGTCCAGGCGTTGAAACGTTCTCCGTGATACATATTCAACCTCAAATGCGCCACAACCAAGCGTGCAAGGCTCACGGTTCTGCGTCGAAAGCGCAATCCCCGGTCGAGGATCAACGCAACTTCAGTCTATAAACAGCTAGGGTAATTAGCCTCCTAACGTTCACACTGAGCACGTTCACCCTTACCTTCTTCGGGAATCGACATGGAACCCTCCAACCGTATTCGCCCAACGCTGTGGGAGCTGTTTTACAACTTTGCCATGGTCGGGCTGTGTGGGTTTGGTGGGGTCATGCCGTGGGCGCGACAGATGATGGTCGACCGTCGCAAATGGGTCGATGAGGCTGAGTTTGCCGAACTGCTGACCACCGGCCAGTTTTTTCCCGGACCGAATATCGGCAACATCAGCATCATTTTCGGCAGACGCCAGCAAGGGCTCGCCGGGGCGTGGGTATCCATCGTCGGGCTGTATCTATTCCCCACCATCGTCACGATTCTCGCCGGTTTCGCCTACACCAAGTGGTGGAGTGTTTACGCGGTGCAACAAGTATTCGGCGCCGTGATGCCGATCGCCACCGGCCTGATGCTTGGCACCACCCTGCGCTTGCTCAAAGCCATGCCGCGCAACATTCACACCCTGTCAGTGTTCGTCATCACCTTCGTGTTGATCGGGTTGCTAGTGTTGCCGCTGTGGATGGTGTTGTTGATCTGCATCCCGCTGTCGCTGGCCCTCAGTTACCTCACGCCTGGCGTGCGCGCCCACCAAGGCGAGGTCTGAACCATGCAGACGGTGCTACTGCAATTGGCGTTTAACT
>NZ_JAMFRV010000289.1 GCF_026224925.1 Pseudomonas sp.
CGGGCACATGATGGGCAACGAACATCTGACCGAAGCTGGCCGCGCGTGACACGCAACAACGTCCGTCGTCGATTGGCACTTGCGTGGTGGTGGCAACTGTTTGTGACCCTGGCGCCGCTGTTTGCGGTTAACGCTATTTTCGGCACCAGCGAAGCGCTTGTTCCTATTCTGGCGATGCCAATGTTCATCGCCGGTATCGCGTCGATGTTTGTCAGTTTGAAATACTTCGGCCCTTACAAGCGTGCGCTAATAGCCACCGAAAAAGCCTTGGATACCCCAGAAGAACCGGCTGCGTGGATACAGTTGGCGGCATACCGCCGCATCGCCTTCCTGGCCGCCGGTTTACCCGCCTGGATCGGTGCCTTGGCCGTATTCGTTGGGCTTGAGGCAGTACCGTTATTCCTCCTGGCGTTCTCCAGCGTCGTCCTGCTGTATCTCTACCGCATCCCCCGCCAACTGGGTTGAACCAAGTCACCACAAGCATCTGTGGGAGCCAATTCATTCGCGAAGGGCAACAGCGCGGTAGTTCAGATAAGCCGCACCGTCTGCTTCCCGAACAAGTTCGGTCCCACAGAAAATTTCGTCAGGCAGCCAGTTTTTAGCGAGCCATTAAGTCCAGTCGCTGCTTGATCGATGCTTCAATCCCGGCTTCGTCCAGTCCGCATTCAGCCAGCATTTGCACAGGCTTGGCGTGTTCGACGTAGCTGTCTGGCAAACCCAGGTGCAGGACGGATTTGAGGATGTTCTCCCGCGCCAAAAACTCGCTGACAGCCGCACCGGCGCCGCCCATGATCGCGTTTTCTTCAATGGTCACCAGCAGTTCATGCCCAGCGGCCATCTGCAGAACCAGCGCCTCATCCAACGGTTTGACGAAGCGCATGTCAACGACGGTGGCATCCAGCTTCTCAGCGACTTTCAGGGCTTCGGCCAATTGCACGCCGAAGACTAGTATTGCGACCTTTTGCCCCGTGCGACGCACAACACCTTTGCCGATTTCCAACGGCTCAAGGCCGCTGTCGATCACTGCATTCGGGCCCGTGCCGCGCGGGTAACGGACCGCTGCGGGTCCGACGTGCAAATACCCAGTGTTGAGCATTTTGCGCAGTTCATTTTCATCGCTTGGCGTCATCACCAGCATGCCGGGAATACACCGCAGGTACGACAAATCGAAGCTGCCCGCGTGAGTCGGGCCGTCTTCACCCACCAAACCAGCGCGGTCGATGGCAAACAGCACATCGAGATTCTGCACCGCGACGTCATGGATCAATTGATCGTAGCCGCGCTGCAAGAACGTTGAGTAAATAGCTACCACCGGCTTGGCGCCTTCGCAGGCCATGCCGGCAGCCAACGTAACGGCGTGCTGCTCAGCGATGGCGACGTCGAAATAACGTTCTGGAAAGCGTTCGCTGAACTCAACCAGGTCCGAGCCTTCTTTCATCGCCGGGGTGATGCCGACCAAGAGCGGATCGGCCTCGGCCATGTCACAAATCCATTGACCGAATACACCGGAATACTTTGGTCCGCTGGCCTTTTTTGGCGCGGCAGCCGGGGCGTCCAGTGGCTCAAGCTTGGTAATCGCGTGATAACCAATGGGGTCAGCTTCCGCCGGGGCGAAGCCTTTGCCCTTTTTCGTGACCACGTGCAGAAACTGCGGCCCCTTGAGGTCGCGCATGTTGCGCAGCGTGGCGATCAGCGTGGGCAAGTCGTGGCCGTCGATAGGGCCGATGTAATTCCAGCCCAGCTCTTCAAACAGCGTGCCGGGGACCAACATCCCTTTGGCGTACTCTTCAGTACGGCGGGCAATTTCCCAGGCGCCGGGCAGGCGAGACAGCACTTTTTTACTGCCTTCACGCATGTTGGCGTAAGTGCGGCTTGAAAGAATTTTGGCCAGATAGTTCGACAGCCCGCCGACATTGCGTGAGATCGACATGTCGTTATCGTTGAGGATAACCAGCATGTCAGCGGCCACTTCCGGCGCGTGGTTCAGCGCTTCAAAGGCCATGCCGGCAGTCAAGGCACCGTCACCAATGACCGCGATGGCTTTGCGCGAGCTGTTCTGCAAGCGCGCGCCCAGGGCCATGCCCAGTGCGGCGCTGATCGAGGTGCTGGAGTGGCCGACGCCAAAGGTGTCGTACTCACTTTCGGCGCGACGTGGGAAGGCTGCGATGCCGTTCTTCTGGCGCAGGCTGCCCATTTGATGCCGGCGACCGGTGAGAATCTTGTGTGGATACGCCTGATGGCCCACGTCCCAGACCAATCGGTCGTCCGGGGTATCGAAGACGTAATGCAAGGCGATGGTCAGCTCGATAACACCGAGGCCAGCACCGAAATGCCCGCCAGTCTGGCCTACGGTGTAGAGCAGTTCCAGGCGCAGTTCATCCGCCAGGGTTTCCAGCTCGGCTTCACCCAACCGGCGCAAGCCGTCCGGCGTATTCGCGCGGTCCAGCAATGGCGTAAGTGGGCGCTCGCGGGGGATCTCTTTGAACGTCGTAGGCATCAGGCGAATCGATATAAGTAAAAGAGGCGGCAGTTTACCTGATGCATCGCAATGCTGCCCGCGAAGCAGGCCAGAGGATGATCAGACAATGAAAATATTCACGTAGGTTCTAGACCCGACTGATGTCAGTCAGTTCGTTGCTATGGGGCATTTTCAGCTGCGTCGCTCAACGATATAGCGCGCAAGGTCACGCAACGGCTCGGCGGCCGCGTCGAAAGGTCGCAGTGCCTGCAGCGCCTGATCACAGAGTTCCAAGGCATAACCTTTTGCGGCATCGAGCCCCAACAGTGCGGGATAGGTTGGTTTGTCACGGGCAATATCGGCACCTTGGCGTTTGCCGAGGGTGGCGGTATCACTTTCGACATCAAGAATATCGTCTTGAACCTGGAACGCCAGGCCGACAGCTTGAGCGTACGTCTGCAGGAGGTTGAGCTCGGTTTTTTCGGCGCGCCCACTGGCCAAAGCGCCCAGGGTAACGCTGGCCTCGATCAACGCGCCGGTCTTGTGTCGGTGCATAAACGCTAATGCCGCTTGATCAAGCTTGAGGCCCACTGAACCCAAGTCAATTGCTTGTCCACCGACCATGCCCGCTGGCCCGGCGGCTTGCGCCAGGACGCTGACCATCTTAAGTCGGGTGTCGGCGTCTTGCGGCGTCAGGGCTGAATCAAGCAACACACTGAAGGCAAGGCTTTGCAGGCCATCACCCGCCAGAATCGCACAGGCTTCATCGAAGGCTTTGTGTGTGGTGGGCTGGCCACGACGCAAATCGTCGTCGTCCATCGCCGGTAAATCGTCGTGCACCAGCGAATAAGCGTGGATCAGCTCTACTGCGCAGGCAGCGCCATCGGCCAGCGCCGGAGATGAACCCAGCGCCTCACAGGCGGCATACGCGAGTAAGGGGCGAACGCGCTTGCCACCGTTCATTACGCTGTAGCGCATGGCGGCGTACAGGCGGGTCAACTCGGGGCTGGGTGCCAGAAACAGGCCATCCAGGGCCGCATTCACGCGAGCCTGGGTACGAGCCTGATAGATGGCAATCATTCTGGCTGGTCCGCATCGAAAGGCTCTTCAGCCAATTCGCCATCGCGTTCGAGCAGAACTTGAACCTTTTGCTCGGCTTGGGCCAAGGCACCTTGGCAGTCACGGGTCAGGCGAATACCTTGCTCGAAGGCGGTCAAGGAGTCTTCCAGCGACAGCTCGCCGTTTTCGAGACGTTCTACCAGCGTTTGCAGATCAGCGAGGGATTGTTCGAAATCCAGTGCAGCTTTTTTGCGGGCCATGGGGGGCGATCTCGAAAGACATTAAACCGGCGCGACACTAGCAGAGCGACGGCGTTGGGGCAAATCACAGGGCGGTTAAATGCTGTGGGACCGAATTCATTCGGGAAATGGGCACTGCGTTTTTTCAGACAAACCGCGTCGCTTTCTTCCCGAATGAATTCGGTCCTACAGATTATTCACGCCATCGGCGGTAGTCTTCTTTTGACTGGGGTTTTCTTGACGATGGCGGTGTTGGTCTCTGCGTAGGCATTGAGTCCATCGAGCAAGGTGTCCAGCTGTTCCATGGAGCGTACGTGCAGGCGGGCGATGAAGCAGTCGTCGCCGGTGACTTTGTCGCATTCAGTAAACTCGGGGATCGCCTGGATCTGCCGTTCTACCTCCTGCAATTGACCCGGATGAGGGCGTACGCGGACGATGGCCTGTAACTGGTAGCCAAAGTATTTAGGGTCAATTTCGACGGTGTAGCCTTTGAGCACGCCGCGCTCTTCAAGCCTGCGCAGGCGTTCCGCGACGCTGGGTGATGACAAGCCGCTGATTTGCGCCAAGGCCTTCAATGAGCGTCGGGAATCTTCCATCAGCGCGCCGATCAGCACCTGATCAATGTCATCGGTCATCTCAACCTCGTTAGGCAATTCATCAAATTCGCCTTGATAAGAAAGGCATAAACAGATTCTAGCCTTCTATTGGTTCTGGAGAAGCTCCCGTCGATTATCCATACTTTAGCCATCTAAACCGCCCTATCAAAGGAACCCAGGCATGAATACTTCATTGCGTCGCGGATCACTGGAAATGATCGTTGCCATGCTGATATCCGGCACCATTGGTTGGTTCGTGCTGGTGTCCGGTCAACCTGTGTTGGACGTGGTGTTCTGGCGCTGTGTGTTCGGTGCCGCCACTTTGCTGGTGATCTGCGGTGCATTGGGTTTCTTGCGGCGCGGCATATTAACTCGCCAGATTTTTGCCTTGGCAGTGCTCAGCGGTGTCGCCATCGTTGGCAATTGGCTGCTGCTGTTTGCCTCCTATTCCAGGGCGTCGATAGCCATTGGCACGGCGGTGTATAACGTTCAGCCGTTCATGTTGGTGGGATTGGCCGCGTTGTTCCTGGGTGAAAAAATCACCCTGCAAAAGTTGCTGTGGCTTGGCGTAGCGTTTCTCGGAATGCTGGCGATTGTCAGTGCCCACGGCGACCAGGGTGAAACCGGCAGCGAATACCTGCTGGGCATCGCCTTGGCATTGGGCGCGGCCCTGCTGTATGCCTTTGCCGCGTTGATCATCAAACGCCTGACCGGCACGCCGCCGCACTTGATTGCGCTGATTCAAGTCAGCACTGGGGCACTGTTGTTGGCGCCTTGGGCGCACCTCAGCGGATTGCCGCAACAACCGGCAGTGTGGTCCAGCCTGCTGACCCTGGGCGTGGTGCACACCGGCATCATGTACGTGCTGCTGTATGGCGCGATTCAAAAGCTGCCGACTGCACTGACCGGCGCGCTGTCGTTCATCTACCCAATTGCGGCGATCTTCGTCGATTGGTTTGCCTTCGGGCATCGTTTGAATCTGGTGCAGTGGCTGGGCGTGGTTGCGATATTGCTGGCGGCGGCGGGGATGCAGCAGGGATGGGGAGTGCGCTCAAACCGGGTTGCCGCGCCGTCACGCTGAAAAAACAACCCTCTGTGATCTCCTGTGGGACCGAACTTGTTCGGGAAGCGGTCGGCGCGGTTTATCTCATTAACCGCGTTACCGCCTTCCCGAATGAATTCGGTCCCACAGGTTGTGCATCGGTGATCAGGTAGTTAACCCGCAACCTCAACCCGATTACGGCCTGCGCGTTTGGCGCAGTACAGCGCGGCATCGGCGAAGCTGTAGGCGGTGTCGAACTCGGTGCCGCCGGGGCTGATGCTGACGCCGAAACTGGCGGTGATATGCCGATTTACCGGGGCTGCGAACACATGGCTAGCGATGGCGTCACGCATGGCTTGGGCAAGCTGAACGCCGTCTTCTAGGTTGCCTGTGGGCAGCAGCACGGTGAACTCTTCGCCGCCGACTCGGCCGATAATCCCTCTGTCGCCCACGATGCGTCGCAAGCAGGTGACAATGCCCTGAATCACAGCATCGCCGGTGGGGTGGCCGAAGTCATCATTGACGCGTTTGAAGTAATCGATGTCCAACACAATCATCACCACGCTGCCCGCACGTAGAGCCTGTCCGGCCAGTTCGATCACTGCGCCACGGTTTAACACACCGGTCAGCGCATCATGAGTCGCCCGGTGTTCGAGCTGCTGCGCCAAGGTCTTCAGCTGCAGGTTCAGCGCATTCATTTCACGCTCGGCGCGGTCGCTGCGGCCAATCAGGCGCCGAGTCTCGCGCATCAAGCGTTCGAAGTGAGTGATCAACTCGCCCAGCGATTGGCAATAAACATGGGCGTCAGCGTCGGGAGCGGCATGCGCGGCACGGGCATTATCCAGCGCAGCGTTCTCGCTTTTGAACAAGTCTGGCACTTCGTTGATGAGCGCGTTCTGAGAAGCAGCTAAAGCGGGCATGGTGTCCTCACTGAGTTGAAACCGGGTGATCGGTGAAATCGATGGCTTTGAAATCGGCTTGCAACTCCTCGCCGAACTCAAAAATCGTTTCGTCCTCTTCGTCGTGGTACCAATTCATTTGCACCGTGTTGCCAGACTGCACCGAGCGGTCCAGCGCGTCGAAAATACTAAACAACATTTTGGTGCTGGAGCTGTTGAAGTACGCCAAGGCCACGTTGGCGGTGATCGCCACGCCTTCACAGGACGCCAGGTACTCGCGCAGCTGCCCAATGATCGGGGCATAGAACGCCGCTGCGTTCTCCGGGTACGACTCGCCCTTGAGTGACAACAAATGTTGATCAAAACGAAAGTCGACCTCCGGAGAGGTGGCCGTTGCGGCGATGTGCAGGTTATCCATGGCTCGTGTCGCTCTTGTTGTTCAGATGATGGCTTTCAGACAAAACAGCGTGCTGTCAGGTTCGTCTGCGCGGGGGTGGAAGGCGAACTCCAGCGGCGCGCTGGCATCGCGTGCCATGGTCAAAAAGCCCAGCCCCGCGCCTTTACTGTCTATCGGGGTTTCGGCGCGCAACGAAGCCTTGTACGCCAGCTTGATCTGCTCGAGGGTCATGTCTCGCAACGGCTCCAACTTCTCGCGCAATGCGCCGACGTCGCAAGTGGCAATTGGGTTGGCGCACAGCATCAGGTGGCCTTCCGGATTGGCGGTGATGCACACCGCGCCTTGGCGTAATGCACTGCTGTCTGGGCCGGGAGGCAGCGAGTCCGATGAGTAGTGAATGATGTTTTGCGACAGCTCGACGAAAGACGAGAACAGCTTGCGACGTGTCGGGCCGCTGACGCCGGACACCTCCAACTGCAGCTTCACCACTTCGGCCATGGCGGCGACGATGCTGTGGGAGAAGTAGCCCATGTGGTAAAAAATCACGTTGCGTTGCTGGGCCATGTCGAAAAACGCGCAGTCCTGATCGGACAGAGGCGAAAAAACACTCATAGGTTGTCCTGAATACGGGCACAAAATAGGGTCAGGTCGTCGCGACGGGTTTGGGTGGCCTGCCAATCGCTGAGGGTTAATCGCAATTTTTCGCAGATCACGCCGGCCGTTTCGCTGCGGTGCTCCAGGATCACATCACAGGCCTGGCGCTTGCCGAAGGCGATCTTGCGCGGCCCGCCGATCTGGTCGATCAAGCCATCGGTGGCAATGAACAACACACTCTCAGGCGGCACTGCGACGGTGGTTTGGGTCCACTCATAATCGGCACGACTGTCCACGTAACCGACGCCCATGCGCTGGCCGGCAAGGGTGTCGAACTGATCGGCGTCGGGCCTGAGGATATGCAGGGCAATCCGCGCACCGGCAAAAGTAAGCTCCGAGCGCTGGGTATCGAACCAGAAAAACGCGGCATCCATGCCGTCGTCAGATTCGGGGCTGTCGTCGACGCCCTTGACCTGACCTAGCAAGCCTTTGACGCTGCGATTGACCGCCGCCAGCAACGCAGCAGGATTCTGCGGGCCCAATTGTTCAAGTGCCTTGGACAATGACGATGAAGCGATCAGCGTCATGAACGCGCCTGGTACTCCGTGCCCGGTGCAATCGGCGACTGCGCCGAACCAACCCTCGGGGTGGGTCGCGAAATGGTAAAAGTCTCCGCCGACGACATCGCGCGGTTCCCACACCAACGCCGCATCCCGCAGGGTCAGGGCCAGGGTTTCCCGTGAGGCGCGCAGCATGGCGCGCTGAATGACGCTGGCGTATTCGATGCTTTGCATGATCTGACGGTTTTTCTCCGCCTGCATCGCCGCCACGACGCCCATCAATTGCAGCCCGTTGCCGAGTCCGAGAAAGCGGCCTTCACGAGTGACGATAAAACCGTCAGCCAGGGCCTTCTCGCCAAATTCCACGGTTTTGAACGTCAGCGCTTCAATGCTCATTCCAGCGTCGACAACCAGCGGCTGTTTGTCCATGAAAGCGATGCAGCTTTTCTTGTCGTACAGCTCGCGGTGAAACGGTTTGCTCATCTGCGACAGAAAAATATTGCGGTTAATTAACCCAATCGGCTTGTCGTCTTCCAGCACCGCAAGACTCGTCAGATCCCGGTGCGAGGCAAACATTTCCATTACGTGAGCGTTGGAGCCAGCTACCTCGATGGTCGGCATCGTCTGGCACAAATCGCCGGCACACCGATGATCGCCCGGTATTTCGGGGCGACGAAAAGGCGAGAACGCTGGGTCCATGAAGGCGTATCCGGTAGCCAAGTGAAAGAGTGATGTTAAGTTGCCATTATTTCGGTTGTATGACAGGACGTCGTGGGGGCGGGGATTTCGTGAATTGGGCCAACTGTAGGAGCGCGCTTTCCCCCCATCGGTTAGACCCAAACACCCGGAAAAATGATTTGCGTTGCTGTCCGACGAAGGCCCAAAACCCATATAGCCGGCACCCGCGCTCCGACACGTGCTTTAACAGC
>NZ_JAMFRV010000290.1 GCF_026224925.1 Pseudomonas sp.
ACCGGTACGGTGACCTTGAGAGCCACGTTTGCGAACGATGACGAGGCTTTATTTCCGAGCGAATTCGTCAATGTGAAATTGCTGGTGGATACGCTCCGCAACGCCGTTCTCGTGCCCACGCCGGCCGTGTTGAGCGGCGCGCCAGGCAACTATGTTTACCTCGTCAATGCCGATCACACGGTGTCCGTACACAAGGTCAAGCTGGGGCCGAGCGACGGTACGAATACGGCCATTCTCTCCGGCCTCGCGGTCGGGGATTCGGTAGTGGTCGACGGCACTGACCGGTTGAGCGACGGTGCCAAGATCACCATTGCCACGGCGACCCCGGCTACCGCCCCGGCTCCGGGCCCGAACACTCAGAAGGGAAAGAAACCGCACGGCAAACCTTCGCAAGGCGCTCCGGCGGCGCAAAGCTAAGCCGACGCGCGCGCGATGAATATTTCCCGTCTCTTTATATTAAGGCCCGTAGCTACCTCGTTGCTGATGATCGCGTTGGTGCTCATCGGCCTTGTGGCGGTGCGCTTTCTGCCGGTCTCCTCGCTACCCGACGTGGACTATCCGACCATTCAGGTTCAAACCTTCTACCCGGGCGCCAGCCCGCAGGTGATGGCGACCACGGTGACCGCGCCGCTGGAGGTGCAGCTCGGTGAGATCCCCAGCTTGACGCAGATGACCTCGGCCAGTTCCGCCGGGTCGTCGATCATTACGTTGCAGTTCAATCTGGCGCTCAATCTCGACGTGGCAGAGCAGAACGTCCAGCAGGCCATCAATGCCGCCAACAGCTTGCTGCCGACGGGTCTGCCGGCGCCGCCGGTGTATGCGAAGGTCAATCCCGCCGATCAGCCCATCCTCACCCTGGCGGTGACCTCCGATTCCATGTCGCTGACCCAGTTGCAGGACGTGGCCAACAATCGACTCGCCTCGAAAATATCCGAGGTTCCCGGCGTGGGCCTCGTGAGTCCCGCCGGCGGCAACGTGCCCGCCATCAGGGTCGAAGTGGACCCCCACAAGCTGGCCGGCTATGGGCTGAATGTCGACGATTTGCGCACGACACTCGCCAACATCAACGTCAGCCAGCCCAAGGGAAATTTCGACGGCCCGGATCTCGACTACACCATCAACGACAACGACCAGATCCAAGATCCGAAGGAATACCTGAACACGGTGATCTCCTATCAGAGCGGTTCGCCCGTGTTCTTGCACGATGTGGCCAAGGTCACCCAAGCGGCGCAGGACATCGAACTGGGTGCCTGGTTCAATCGCACGCCGGCCATTGTACTCAACGTGTTGCGCCAACCGGGCGCGAACGTGATTGCCACGGTGGATCAGATTAAAAAGCAGCTGCCGCAGCTTCTGGCCACGTTGCCGCAAGCGATGCATCTGGAGATCGTTGCGGATAGCACCGGGGTGATTCGCGCGTCGGTATCCGATGCAGCCTTCGAACTTGCCTTGTCGATACTGCTCGTCGTGCTGGTGATATTCGTGTTTTTGCGCAACGTGCCGGCGACCATCATCCCCAGTATTTCGGTGCCGGTCTCGCTGGTGGGTACGCTGGCGATCATGTACCAATTCGGCTACTCGATCGACAATCTATCCCTGATGGCCCTCATCATCGCCACGGGCTTCGTGGTCGACGACTCCATCGTGATGATCGAGAACATCGTGCGCTATCTCGAAGAGGGCATGAATCCTCTGGAGGCTGCGCTGGCCGGCGCAGGGCAGATCGGCTTCACGATCATGTCGCTGACCATTTCCCTGATCGCCGTGCTCATCCCATTGCTCTTCATGGGTGGTGTGATCGGCCGGCTCTTCAGCGAGTTTGCGGTCACTCTTGCGGTGACCATCGTGCTGTCCGCCGTGGTGTCCCTGACGCTGGTGCCCATGATGTGTTCGCGCATCTTGAAGAGAAAAGCCGAGCGTACCCCTAGCCGCTTCGAGCGCATCAGTGAAGGGCTGTTCGATAAAACCTTGGCGGCTTACGAAGGCGGCCTCCGATGGGTGCTGCGTCACCAGCGGCTGACGTTGATCGTGGCGTTGATTACCATTGCGCTGACCGGATTCTTGTACGTGGTGATCCCGAAGGGCCTCTTCCCCGTGCAGGACATCGGGGTGATCCAAGCCATCAGCGTTGCCGACAACTCGGTGTCCTATCAGACGATGTCGACCCGGCAAATGGAACTCGCCGATGCCATCCTCAAGGATGCGGATGTGGTTTCACTCACTTCTTATATAGGTATCGACGGCACCAACACGACGTTGAACAGCGGTCGTTTCCTCATCAATCTGCGGGCTCATAGCGACCGGTCATTGAGCGCCGCACAGATCGCGAAGCGCCTTCAAAACGAGGTGGCCGACATATCTGGCATCAAGTTATATCTGCAGCCGGAGCAAAATCTCACCCTCGATACCACGGTATCGCCGAATCAATACCAACTGGTGCTGCGGGGTCCGAGCCAGCAATCGTTCCAGGAATACGTGCCGGAACTCATGGCCCGGATGAAGAAAATCGCCTCGGTTACGGATGTCACCAGCGATCTCGACAACGAAGGCTTGAGCGTGGATATCGAGGTCAACCGTCAACTTGCCGCGCGCTATGGCATCACTCCCGCCACCATCGACAACGCCCTGTACGATGTGCTCGGGCAGCGTATCGTCTCGACGATTTTCAACCAGTCCAATCAATATCGTGTAGTGCTGGTGGCCAAGCCCGAGAGCCTCCCCAGTCTGCAGTCCTTGGGAACCTTGTACTTGCCCACGCAGACGGGCAGCACCGGCCAGGTCCCCTTGAGCGGCATCGCGGACATCAAAGTCACCAAGGCCCCCTTGGTGATCAGCCATTTGGCGCAATTCCCGGCGGTCACGGTATCGTTCAACTTGGCCCCCGATGCCTCGCTCAGTAAGGCGGTGGAGGAAATCGAACAGGCCGAAGCCGCCATCAAGCTGCCGCCGTCCATTACCAGTTCCTTCCAAGGCGCCGCCCAGGCCTTTCAAGATTCGCTGTCGAGCGAGGTGTTCTTGCTGCTCGCGGCCCT
>NZ_JAMFRV010000291.1 GCF_026224925.1 Pseudomonas sp.
GAAGCGGAAAAAGGTGAGAAAGGCCAGGCCCGGGTCGAAAACCTTGAGGAACTGGTCAGCGCCGCCCGCGCGTTTGAAAACACCGAGGCCGATGAAGAGCTGACCCCGCTCGCCGCGTTCCTCGGCCATGCGTCGCTGGAAGCGGGCGATACCCAGGCCGATGAGCATGAAGACAGCGTCCAACTGATGACCTTGCACAGCGCCAAGGGCCTGGAGTTTCCTTACGTGTTCCTGGTGGGCATGGAAGAAGGCCTGTTCCCCCACAAGATGAGCCTGGAAGAGCCCGGCCGCCTTGAGGAAGAACGCCGCCTGGCCTATGTGGGCATTACCCGGGCGATGCAGAACCTGGTGATGACCTACGCCGAGACCCGCCGTTTATATGGCACTGAAACCTACAACAAGGTTTCGCGCTTCGTCCGCGAGATTCCGCCGCTATTGATTCAGGAAGTTCGGCTGTCAAATAGTGTCAGTCGACCGTTCGGTGGCGTGCAGAAGATGGGCACCAGCAGCCTGTTCAATGGCACCGGTATTCCAGAAACTGCTTTTAGCCTGGGTCAACGGGTGCAACACTCAGTGTTCGGCGAAGGGGTTATTCTGAACTTCGAAGGCGCAGGCGCTCAGGCGCGGGTCCAAGTGAATTTCGACGAAGGCAGCAAATGGCTGATGATGGGCTATGCGAAGCTTGAGGCGATTTAAACCCGGCGCGGTTTTCTGAAACACCGCGCGGCTACTTTCCCGAATGAATTCGGTCCTACAGGTAATAGGCGACCTCCTGTGGGACCGAATTCATTCGGGAAGCTTTTATAGCTGACACACAGCCCTACAGAGAACTGTCCTACAAGCCACACAGAATCGGACTTCAGCTAATCCAGTAAAAGCCCGAAACATTAAGTCGCTAGCCATCGCCATGGCTCGTGTGCAACATGACGCGCATGCAATCCACAAATGGGAATCCCTTATGCAACGTTTTTTAAGCATCGTAATGGTGTTGTGCATCGGGCTCACAATGAGCCTCGACGCCAACGCGCGCTTCGGTGGCGGCAAATCTTTCGGTTCTGCGCCTAGCCATCAAACGCGCCAAGCAGCACCTTCCTCGTCTCCATCTGCCGCTCCAGGGGCCGCTGCTGCAAGTCCTGCAGGCGGTGCGTCTCGCTGGCTCGGACCGTTGGCCGGCATCGCAGCAGGTGGCCTGCTGGCCTCAATGTTCATGGGCGGCGGCTTCCACGGCATGCAGTTCTTCGACATTCTGATCATGGCCGTCATCGCTTTCGTGATATTCCGGTTTATCGCCGCGCGTCGCCGCAAGCAGCAGCCAGACATGGCCGCAGCCGGCCACACGCCATTTCAGCGCGAGACCACCGAGCAATCGGCTCAAGCGCCGATGTTCGGCGGCTCGTCAGGCGGTGCTGCGCCAAGCCCGGCAATCCATGCGCCGGCCTGGTTTAACGAATCAAACTTCCTTGATGCCGCCCGCGGTCATTTCCAGTCGCTGCAACAGCACTGGGACGCCAACGAAATGGACAAGATTGCCGAGTTCGTCACGCCGCAGATGCTGCAATTCCTCAAGCAAGAACGCGCCAGCCTGGGCGACGGCTTCCAATCGACGTACATCGATAACCTGGCCGTGCAACTCGATGGTCTGGATGATCGCTCGGATAAAACCGTTGCCACACTGACCTTCTCCGGCTTGTCGAAGACCTCGCGCTTCGATAAAGGTGAAGTGTTCAGCGAAAGCTGGAACATGGAGCGCCCGCAAGGTGACAATCAGCCTTGGCTGGTTGCCGGTATCCGCCAAAACGGCTGATTCGCGCTATACCTTGGGTAGCTACTGCGAGTAGCGACCCATGGACACACAAAACCCCGGTCACTTGGCCGGGGTTTTGTTTTATCCGTTCGGGTAGTTATTTTGAGAAACGCTTTACGCTACTGTATAACCCGCGCCAACAGTTTAGAGGATCTAGGTCGTGGAAGAAGTCATTGAAGAGCTGCGTGAAAAAAACGAACGGGTACCCGTACCCCTCGAATTGCCGGATGAAGACGTTCTGGTAGAGATTGAGGAACAGCTGTTCATCAATATTCCTTACGTCTTTAAAGAGTTCCTGCTGACTGTCAGCGACGTGGTTTATGGCAGTCTGGAACCCGTCACCGTGATGGACCCGCAGTCTCACACCTACTTGCCAGAAGTCTGTGCAACGGCGTGGGACATCGGCGTTCCTCGCGAGTTGATCCCGATCTGCCAAAACGGCGACGATTACTACTGCGTGGAAGAAGATGGCACTGTGGTGCTGTGGTCCGCCGAAGAAGAGCTGGTCACTGAAGAAAGCTGGGAGTCAGTCTGGCACTGGGCCCGGGATGTCTGGCTGGAAAGCTGAGCCGACATCAGGAAGCCGTTCCGGCGCAACGCCAGGACGGCTCCAGCTAAATATCACTCTGTGGGACCCAATATACATATTGACGTGACGAAGGCCAATTCGCCGTCGTCCCGAATATTGATGTATAAAAAACCGACCAAGAACGTAAGCACCGCCATAAGGTGCACTTCTGACATACCCCACACCCGTGAGTACGCTATGGAACCCGGAAACGCCCAACTCTCGATGACTGTATTGATGACACCGGACATGGCCAATTTTTCTGGCAACGTCCACGGTGGCACACTACTCAAGTACCTCGACGAAGTAGCATACGCCTGCGCTAGCCGTTACGCCGGTCGTTATGTGGTGACACTGTCGGTGGATCAGGTCATTTTTCGTGAACCCATTCACGTCGGCGAACTGGTGACCTTCCTCGCGTCAGTCAATTACACCGGCAATACCTCGATGGAAGTCGGAATCAAGGTTGTCACAGAGAACATCCGTGAGCGCTCGGTGCGGCATACCAACAGCTGCTTCTTCACCATGGTAGCCGTCGACGATCAGCGCAAGCCTGCCGCCGTGCCGCCCCTTGAGCCACAGACCAGCGAAGACAAGCGTCGCTTCGTTCAGGCCAAGCAACGGCGCCAGCTGCGCCAGGAACTTGAAAAGCGTTACCAGGAAATCAAGGAAGAAGCACCGTAAAGAACAAGTTGCTGAACAGAACACTAATAAAAAGATATCTGACGACAGTTAAGTCGAGCGGTATGGCTGAAAATCGTCAGACCCAGTTAAGCTGGACGTCCTTTGGTGGAGCACATTTTCATGCTGACGCTGGATAATCTTTTTGTCTTGATGGTGCTGGCATCGGGCGCCGCATGGTTGTGGCATTCCCACGGCCTGCGCGAGCGTGCGTTGGCGCGGGTCAAGCAGCACTGCGCGAAACTCGACATAGAATTGCTGGACGAAAACGTGGCGTTGCGCCGCCTTACGTTTGCACGCGACGCCAATGGCACAAAGCGGCTCGCCCGTGTGTATAACTTTGAGTTCACCGTGACGGGCGAGCAGCGGCACCCCGGCACGATTACGATGTTCGGCGCTCACACTGCTCAGATCGAACTGGCGCCCTATCCGTTTGAAATCAAAACGCCGCCGCCGAGCAGCCCTAATGTGATCGAAATGAGCCAATGGCGCGAAAATCACATCAAACGCAAGCTGTAGATCGATGTGCATAAGTCGACGGAACTGTGCATAACTCGTCTAGACCAGGCATGTAGCAAGCTCCGCCTGTAACCTTGCCTCGTCCTGAGGCACACTAAAAATCAGCTCTAATCGCGAGTCTCCACGCCATTCGCTGTTTTGCCAGTGCATCGCTGCGCCATCCAGTGCGTTGCCTGACAACCAACCCGCGTTGCTGTGGATAACCAGCTTTGCCCGCCGCCACACATGACTGCCAAGCCATTGCTGCACACGCATCAATTCAAATTGCTGGCCGGGGTGCCAACGCCATCCAATGCTCCAGCCCTCCGGCTGGCCTTGGCTCAGGCAAATTGGCTGGCGCGGATCGGTCCAGATCGCCGGCAACTGCGCCAGCCCCTTCGGTGGATTGAAGTTATCCACAGCCGCGTTGGCGCGCATATCCACACCCGGTAATTGCGACAGCGGCAACATGCCTTGCTCCGTCCAGAACAATGGACGATTGAGCAACCCTTCAGCCAGTAAGTTGCGCGCTGCGGGGCTCAAACCTTCAGACTTGTTCATGACCAACAAACCCGCGCGGATCAACGCCGCTCGCTGGCTTTGCGGCAAGGGCTGACCGGCGGCAAGGGCTGCGGCATCGAGCACCAATACACAGGGCTGAACAGCCAGTACACCTTCCCACGGCGGATCACGCAGTTGCTCCATCAACTGCGCCGGATGCCCCAGCCCAGAAGGTTCGATGAATAGCCGGTCCGGCTGCGCTTTTCGTAATAACCGACCAAGGCCAACCTGAAACGGCGCCCCATTGACGCAGCACAGGCAACCTCCTGCGACCTCGCCAAGTGCGATACCATCCTGCGCCGTGGTCAACAGCGCGGCATCCAGACCGATCTGACCAAACTCATTGATCAAAATAGCCCAGCGCTCGTCTGCCGGTTTTTGCGCCAGCAGCTGTTTGATCAGGCTGGTTTTGCCTGCACCCAATGGGCCGGCAATGACATGGGTCGGAATGTTCTGCAACATAGTGGCCGGTTTCTTGAGAGTGAAAGGTACGGGGTAAACGATGCGCGTGATCGGGCTGGCAATACTGCTGCTGATTTCATCAAGCAAGGTCTGGGCAGAAGCCTGCGTGGTCCATACCCAAGCTGAACGGCTCGATGTAAAAGTCTGCCAAGAGAACCGCAACATTCCGACAAAATTGTTCCACAACGGTTTCTGCCAACCGCAGTTTGCCGGGCAGAAAGTCGACGTTACGTTTGTCGAGCAATGCCCCGTGGGCGCGTTTGGTGTATGCGACAACGCACAAGTCGCCAATATGCCCTATCACCAAAACATTCACTATTACGGCGTTGCCACCGATGCCCATTACCTCAAACCGTTTTGCGAAGGTCAGAGTCAGGGTAAATGGCAGACGCCGTGAACGCTCAGGCCAGCCAGCATCATGCGGCCTCCTCTTCGTGCCATGGGCCAAAGGGGTCGTCGAATGAGCGCCACGCCTCAGTGCCCAGCGCCATCTCCTCATCAGTCAGCAAGCAACTGTCCAGCTCGTCGACAAGCCGTGCGAAATTAATATGTTGCCCGATAAACACCAACTCCTGGCGGCAATCGCCGGTTTTTTCGATCCAATTTTCCATGATCGCCGCTGCGCTTTCCTGATCTTGCGGCCAGTGTTGTTTGGGCACGAAACGCCACCAGCGACCGGCGAAGCCATGACGCATCAAACCACCGGCTTGCGACCAGCTTCCGGCATCCTGGTGTTTGCTCGCCAGCCAGAAAAAACCTTTGGAACGCAGTAGCTTGCCGTTGATCCACTCACGGTCGATGAAGTCATAAAACCGCTGTGGATGAAACGGCCGACGTGCTCGGTAGGCCGTCGAGGCAATGCCATATTCTTCAGTTTCCGGCACATGCTCACCGCGTAATTCTTTAAGCCAACCGGGTGCCCGCGAAGCCCGTTCGAAATCGAAACGTCCAGTATTGAGAATTTTTTTCAGCGGTACTTCACCCATGACCATGGGGATAATTTCTGCTTGAGCGTTGAGCCGTTGCAGAATCGCGAGCAACTCCCGGCGCTCAGTAGAGCTGATCAGGTCAATCTTGCTGATCAGAATCACATCTGCAAATTCGATCTGCTCGATCAGCAAATCGGTAATCGAGCGCTCGTCGTCCTCACCCAGGGTCTGACCGCGGGTCGCCAGGCTCTCAGCGGCCTGATAGTCGAGAAGGAAGTTCATACCGTCTACCACCGTGACCATGGTGTCTAGGCGCGCCATGTCAGCCAGGCTTTTGCCTTGCTCATCACGAAAGGTAAAGGTCTCTGCGATCGGCAGTGGTTCGGAGATCCCAGTGGACTCAATCAGCAAATAATCAAAACGGCCGTCTTGCGCCAGCCGACTGACCTCTTCAAGCAGGTCTTCACGTAAAGTGCAGCAGATGCAGCCATTGGTCATTTCGATGAGCTTTTCTTCAGCGCGGTTCAAGCTCACATCCCGCTGAACCTCACTGCCGTCGATGTTGATTTCACTCATGTCGTTGACGATCACCGCGACTTTAAGATGCTCACGGTTGCGCAGCACGTAATTGAGTAAGGTGCTCTTACCTGCGCCGAGAAATCCGGACAGTACGGTGACGGGTAAACGGTTGGGCATCAGGTAATCCTCATCGGGCGCAAGGCATCAAAACAGTAATCGGTTCATTGATGTTATATTATAACAACACAAAATAGCCAACCTGTCTGGCAAAGGTCGCTTCGATGAATCATGTTTTGAACGGTTTGATGGCC
>NZ_JAMFRV010000023.1 GCF_026224925.1 Pseudomonas sp.
CGGATCCTGTCTCCTCAGGGACTTGGGCCTTGCTTTGAATACCGCTTGAATCACCCGCGCCTTCAGCTCCGCCAGTGCCTCCACCGGAACCGCCTCCGACTCCTGATCCGCCATCGGTCGCGGCGATTTTATTGTTGTTGGCAGCACCGTTTGATGAGTCATCTTTGGGCTGCAGCAGGTTCTGTAGCCACTGCATCACGGCGGTCTGGATGACTTTCATCAGTTGATCAAGGATGTCCTGCTGATCACCGCCCGCTGAACTTGCACTGGTTTTAGTCGACGAATTAGCCGAGTCATCCAACGGACTATTGTTGTTTTTCGGAGCGAAATTGACTTGCGAAGACGTCAGGTTGCTAAACAAATCTTGGAGCTGCGAGCCGCCTTTTTCGTTGAGTGACGAGTCGCTGGTTAATGAGCCCTGATGTTTCCCGCCTTTCGAATTCAGGGCGCAGAGGTCCAGTGGCTGGGAGTTTGCCAAATCTTGCACAGGTAAACGGAAGGAAGGGATGTTCAGGCTCATGGGCTTCTGTCCTCGGTAAGCAGCGCGATGATGTTGGGACGATCAGAAGTTGAGTGGTGCGAGGGAGGGTGTGGGTTCCATGGTGGTGTGTGCCGCGGCTTAACGAATTCATATCGAAGGCACCGAAGCGGCCTGCCTGGATAAACGCGTCGCGAGAACCCCAAAGGAACTGAATCCCCGGTGTAACCACCCACTACTCACGGACACTCATGAATTTTTTATGACTAGAGAGCAATAACTATGGACATAACCCGCGCAGTACCGTTAGCAACCATCAATACCCATGCAAACGAAGGCGCTGCTGCTACCGAAGCTGCCGCGACAGTTGTGCCGGTAGAGCAGCGTCCCGCGTATCGTGAACTCAGGGAAATGATGGTCGATGTGTTCGAGAAACACATGATCCCACCCGGCACTGAAGCCGCCGGTTCACCTGAGCGTGAACAAATCAATAAGCATAATGAAGGAATTGAGGACCTGATCAACTCTAGGGCCGCTGGGTTATGTGAGCAGGGCGAAACTCGAGAGACGGTTCAAGACACCCTCGCCAAGGCTCCCGGGATGGACCTCAAGGCAACCGTCGGTAAGGCCATGTTTCGCGGGATACCGTTTGCCGCAGCATCGGTGTTGCAATACCTGCGGCCAGACATCGGTGCCGGGGCGTTTTTACCCGATTCACTGAAATTTGCAGCACCGTTGGTTTCGGGTTTGATTTCTGGTGCGATGGACACGGTCGGTACGACGATGATGGATCGCGCCACGGACGATGCCCATTACCTCAAGGCACCTGCAGACAAACTCAATAGCACCATGGCGAATGTTCTTGATGGCAAAAAAACTGCAGTGGGCAAGCAGGCTGTAGATCAAGGGTTGGCGATCCAGACGTACTCCGTGCGTAACGCGGTGCGCGGTGGTGTCGGGATGGCCACTGCGGGACACCCAAAACTCCAGGGTGCGCTTGATATAGGCTTTACATCGGGGCTCGGTCTGGTGGCAAATGCCGGTTTTGCGGCTCGCCTGGATGCGACCGATAAGCGTGATGGGCGGGTCGGGCCTGAGTTTTTGTTCGGCCGCAAGGATGATGAATGGTTAGGCGCGTACAACACGCTGAAAAATTCTTCTGTTGCAAGTCAGCTCGCAAGCGCCACGAAACGCGTAGCGGGGATGCCGATTAATATATTGACCGACACGCCTAAAGCCCTCCGCGCGCTAGGGACAGCCACCAGCTTGACTCAGTTGGCTGCACTCGGGGGCGGTTTTGCAGGCGTTGGCAAGTTGCAAGCATTGGCGGCAAGTAAACTGCCCGCAGGCACTAAACCTTATGTGCAGGCGGCAGTGCAGCACGGCATCAATATCGCCGGATCAGCCGCTACTTTTGGGGCTTGGACAACGGCTAGCACACTGACCGACAAAGCCACGACCAGTACTTCTGATTTCCTGCAAAACGACGTGAAGAGCGGTTCTCTGAAAACGGCCGAAGCGGTCGGATCAGGTGCGGTGAAGTTAGGTGGGGCTGCAGATCGCCAAGCCAGAGCTTTAAGGACTGCTGCAGATCGCAAAGCAAGAGAGTTGGGTACCGCCGTTGGCGACAGAGCTACAGAGGCAGCGACTGGTGCTAGAAGGCTCGGTGGGCAAGCCATCACGGGAACGGGCAACGCGATTAGCGAAGCAAGTGCCAGCCTGCGTCGCAGACTGAATGCATTGCCAGCTGTCCCTACGGCTATTCCCGCTACTGCAGATGCTCCGGTTGCTATGGGGCATCAGCCGCTAGACTCTATGGTCTAAATGGCGTTATGCGATATCCCTTATCTTGCACAGGTGAACGAAAGGAAGGGATGTTTAGGCCCATGGGCTTCTGTCCTCGGTGAGCAGCGCGATGATGTTGGGACAATCAGAAGTTGAGTGGTGCGGGGGGGGGGTGTGGGTTCCATGATCTATTATGTTACGCATTAGCGAAAAAACCCTGTAGCCGCGTTGGCTCTACAGGGTTGTTCGGATCATGTGGATTCGGCAGAGGTGGATCAAAAATTATTTGAGCGGTTTGGACGGGAACCATTCAGGACGATAGATCGGCATGATTACCTCGCCTAAACTGTTCATGAATCCGGACTTGTGGGACTTAAAGATGTCGCCCTTGTTGTAGAGCCTGTCAGAGTACTCCTTAATGGTGAAACCGTTATTCAAAACGTTGTCATACAGCGCTACTGTGCTGCCTGGCTCGAAATTGGCAGTCAATGGATCATGAAAACCTTTCACGGGTAGACCTGCCTCTATCGAGAATTGGCTCGCAAAGGATTTTTCTCCACCCTCAGCGGAGTGGCACATACAAAGTCTAATGGAGTCGTAGTTAGAAAAATTAACGCCAGAACTTTTAAGCTCGGCGTAGAGACGGTTTGCCTTCCATGTCAAAACTTCCTCGCTAATATCTATTTCTTTTCTCCAAATTTTGAACTTCTTCTTCAAGGTGTTTACGTAAATTTCTACGGAGCCGTCTTCCAACTGAGTCCCATGTCCCGCAATATTTAGTCTGCGCATTTGGTTTTCTTTTTTTGCGTTGTAAACGTCTTCGAAAATATAGATGTACTTGCTTAACGGATTCTTGGCGTCCAACGGCCTCATGTTTTTCATCGGTCCGCCAAGTTCCAAGATTGTTCCCTCATTGGAATGAGTGCTAATGCGTGTCCCTCTATTGCCCACTCGTTGCAACTGCTTTCCAATTTTGTCCGCCATTCGTCCCACCTTGCTCCGCCCCCAGCGCATCAACCTAGCCCCCCCACTAATAGCCGACTTTATCGGCAAGACCATCGTCGCCATATCGATCCCAAATCCAGCCCAACCCAGCTTCTCTGCCAATTCCGGATTGCTGTTTTGCAGCGCGACACTGGCGATTGACAGCCCGCTACTCACTACGATTGCTGCTAGCAGAAAGCCCGCCAATACCAATGAGAGCCCGCCGCTAGGAATGGCCAACAAAACCCCAGCAACAGCTATCAAAATCGACACACCGGACAATATGATGGTAAAAATCAGCTCCCCGATGTTGTCTTTGTCTTGCTTCTCCCGTTCTGGCGCCTTGGCTGGCGTAAAATCGCTGATGAACTGGTCCAGTGTTCTAATCATCTGGTCTTGTCCCCAACGGCTAACCATCACGTGGCCATTGGGGTCGTATAGGTTCACCGGGTCACCGCTGCAATAGGCATAGTCGTTCAAACCGCCATAACCGAAGGGGCTGGCGCTGTCCGGCTGTTGGAACACTCTCATGGAGGGGCTGTAGACGCGATAACCATCACCTAAGTGATAGCAACCGGTTAGCGGGTCGCGACGAGCGCCGTTATAACCGAGTCCACTGACCAGAGAAGCGTGACGGGTGTCGACACACCCTCCCCAGGGGGTATACGAAACACTGTTGCGAGCCATTCCACCGGATGTGTCTGGCTGATACTCGCTGGACACGCCGCTCTGCGGGTCGCTGAGGGTAAAGACTGTCTGTTGGCTTTGGCTGGTGATGACCTGTACCGCCAGCCCGGCTTCTTCGTCGAATCGCAATCTCTTCAGCTCTTCGCCGTTTTGGCCCAGCCACACCTCACCACACAATGCATCGCCGCTATAGATCAGCACGCGGCGCTGTTGCGCCTGTTCATCCCATTGAATCGTCAACCTGTCTTGTTCATCGTATTCGTAGCGGGTGATGGCTCTGCCGTCTCTTCCACTGACGGCAGCTAGCCTTCCAGTCAAGGTGTAGCTGAGTCTACGGCCCAGCTCATCCTGGGTCAGATTGCCGTTCGCGTCATAGGTCAGCATCGCTTCGGTTCGGACGGGGTTTGCAGTCCTTCCCGCGCTGTCCGGCGCCGGGGTGCTAATCGTCACCGCCTTGAACCGTTGCGTCGGGTTGTCGGTGCTGTAGCTGTATTCCTGCCGCTGCTTACTGCGGTCGACGTAAGCAGTAGTGCACACGATGAGGTTGTTCAACAGGTCGTATTCGTAGGTTTGGCTGCGGATAGCTTTGCCACCGGCATCCTGCGGTCCATCGACGGTAGTGTCATCGACGACCCATTCCTGGAGGCGCTCGCGAACGTCGTAACTGAAGCGTTCGCTGAGGCAAATCTCACCCTTGCGACTCAGGGTTTTGCTGGTTAACTGACCACTGACGGACCATTGCTGTTGATAGGTTTCGACTTCCTCACGGTTGATATCGTAACGCCGACAGGTTTCTTGACCGAAGCCGTCGAACTCATGCGCGACTGTCAGAGTATGACCCGTCTGAAGGTCGCGCACGGTTGTCCGCTCACACTGGCC
>NZ_JAMFRV010000292.1 GCF_026224925.1 Pseudomonas sp.
GAGGTTCAAGCACCTACATCTGAAGTTATCTTTGTCTCGCTGGGCGAAACTGCAGTTGGCGACGACTGGGGCTCGGTCGCCGGGCTGATACCCACTGCATGAAGCCCTTTGGGACCTTGAATGATTTCAAATTTCACGGGTTGACCCGCTTTCAGGGTCTTGTAGCCATCCATGGTTATCGCGGAATAGTGAGCAAACAGGTCTTCTGTCTTGCCGTCTTCATTGATGAAGCCATAGCCTTTGGCGTTGTTAAACCATTTGACTTTGCCAATTAGTGCCATTTTCCCTTCCTTCTGCAAAGGACTCCGTCAGGAGTATGATCCACCTCATCCGCCGGACCGAAAAGAATTTGGTTGACTGCACGGACCCTTTTTACCCAATGTGGGTTCTATTGTTTGTAACACTGTTTTGCCGATAGTCAAGGTCATGCGGCAGTCTGTTGATAAACCGGCCAGGCCGAGGCTAAATTTATGAATCCGTCCACATACGAACCCTTCTTTCCATGCATGCAATCAGCCAGATTCGACTAACATTCAATCAGGATCGTCCAGAAACCCATGACGATGACGCCGCTGGAGTGGCGCTGAAAGAAGCTAAACCCGCATTGCAGGCGCCACCGATGTACAAAGTGGTTTTGTTTAATGATGACTACACCCCGATGGATTTCGTCGTCGAAGTACTCGAGGGTTTTTTCAATCTGAATCGTGAGCTGGCGACCAAGGTCATGCTAGCCGTCCATACAGAGGGACGGGCAGTATGTGGATTGTTTACCCGCGACATCGCCGAGACCAAGGCAATGCAGGTGAACCAATACGCCAGGGAAAGCCAGCATCCGCTACTCTGTGAGATCGAGAAGGACGGTTAACGCCGACCACTTGGGTATGAGGTGAAGCTATGTTAAACCGTGAGCTCGAAGTCACTCTCAATTTGGCCTTCAAGGAAGCTCGTTCGAAGCGTCATGAATTCATGACGGTTGAGCATCTCCTTTTGGCCCTTTTGGACAATGAGGCTGCCGCCACCGTTCTGCGTGCCTGCGGCGCAAACCTCGATAAGCTCAAGCATGATTTGCAGGAGTTTATCGACTCCACTACGCCGTTGATCCCCGTCCATGACGAAGATCGCGAAACACAGCCGACGCTGGGCTTTCAACGGGTACTGCAGCGTGCAGTCTTCCATGTGCAAAGCTCCGGCAAGCGCGAAGTCACCGGCGCCAACGTGCTGGTCGCAATCTTCAGCGAACAAGAAAGCCAGGCGGTGTTTCTGCTCAAACAGCAGAGCGTTGCCCGGATCGATGTCGTCAATTACATCGCTCATGGCATCTCTAAAGTACCAGGGCATGGCGATCACTCTGAAGGTGAGCAAGATATGCAGGACGACGAGGGCGGTGAGGCTTCTTCCTCTGGCAATCCTCTGGATGCCTATGCCAGCAACCTGAACGAACTGGCCCGTCAGGGTCGGATCGACCCGTTGGTCGGTCGTGAGATGGAAGTTGAGCGAGTTGCGCAGATTCTGGCGCGTCGTCGTAAAAACAACCCTTTGTTGGTCGGTGAGGCGGGTGTCGGTAAAACGGCTATCGCTGAGGGTTTGGCCAAACGCATTGTTGATAATCAGGTCCCGGACTTGCTTGCTAACAGCGTGGTCTATTCCCTTGATCTCGGCGCCTTGTTAGCCGGGACCAAATACCGTGGCGATTTTGAAAAGCGCTTCAAAGCGCTGCTCAATGAACTGAAAAAACGCCCTCAAGCGATTCTGTTCATCGATGAAATCCACACCATTATCGGTGCCGGTGCTGCGTCGGGTGGCGTGATGGATGCGTCTAATCTGCTCAAGCCTTTGCTGTCTTCGGGTGATATCCGCTGCATTGGTTCGACCACCTTCCAGGAATTCCGCGGGATCTTCGAAAAAGATCGAGCGTTGGCGCGGCGTTTCCAAAAAGTTGACGTGTCCGAGCCGTCAGTTGAAGACACCATAGGCATCTTGAGAGGCCTGAAGGGGCGTTTCGAGCAGCATCATGGTATCGAGTACAGCGATGAGGCCTTGCGCGCCGCTGCTGAGCTGGCATCGCGTTACATTAATGATCGGCACATGCCGGACAAAGCCATCGATGTGATCGACGAAGCCGGCGCGTATCAGCGCCTGCAACCCGTCGAGAAACGTGTGAAGCGTATTGAAGTGCCTCAGGTCGAAGACATCGTGGCTAAAATTGCACGTATTCCGCCTAAGCACGTCAACAGTTCCGACAAGGAGCTTCTGCGTAATCTGGAGCGCGACCTGAAGCTGACAGTGTTTGGTCAGGATGCTGCGATTGATGCGTTGTCGACGGCCATCAAGCTGTCGCGTGCTGGGCTGAAGTCTCCAGACAAACCAGTGGGTTCGTTCCTGTTTGCCGGTCCGACCGGTGTTGGTAAGACCGAAGCGGCTCGTCAGTTGGCCAAAGCGCTGGGTATCGAACTGGTTCGTTTCGACATGTCCGAGTACATGGAGCGCCACACCGTTTCGCGTTTGATTGGTGCTCCGCCAGGTTATGTCGGTTTTGATCAGGGTGGTCTGCTGACTGAAGCGATTACCAAGCAACCGCATTGCGTATTGCTGCTCGATGAAATCGAGA
>NZ_JAMFRV010000293.1 GCF_026224925.1 Pseudomonas sp.
CAATTAATTCATGACCCAGCGTCTGTGCGCTGGGCGCGAGGAGATAGAAATGGTCTTTCCCCCCCTTGTTCAAGAGCGCCTGGCCGCGTGGGCAGCGTCTGCAAACGATTTCGGCCCCCATCTTTTAGGGCTACCGACCGACATCACCATGGCTGAGCAACGTGAAGCTTATACACGAGTGCTGGCCACTCATCCTGTGCCGGAGAGTGTCACCAGCACCGATGTCGACATGGGCGGAGTGCGTGGCGTTTTGGTTACCCCCGATAATCTCGATGGCGACAAAATACTTTTTTACATTCATGGTGGGGGCTACGTAGCCGGCAGCCCCGAAGGCTATCTGGGCCTCGCCGGACACTATGCCAAGTTGCTTGGGGCTAAGGTCTATATGCCGGACTACCGCCTGGCTCCAGAGCACCCCTTTCCCATCCCGATCAACGACACGTTTGCGGCCTATAAATGGCTGTTGAGCCAAGGCCACGACGCCAATTCAATCGTCTTTTCCGGCGACTCTGCTGGCGGTGCGATGGTGGTATCGGTCATGGTCAAGGCGAGAAATGCCGGGTTGCCGCTACCCGCTGGGGGTGTTGCCATTTCGCCCTGGGCAAACTTGGAACATACCGGTACGTCGGCGCGTAGCCGCGACGGACTGGACCCGCAAGCTAGCCTTGAGGGACTGACCATATTGGCTAAAGCATTTCTGAATGGAGCATTGCCCTCTGATCCGGACGCATCGCCAGTATTTGCCGATGTGCGCGGCTTGCCGCCGATATTGGTACAAATCGGCGAGAATGAGGTGATGCTCAGCGATGCAATCCGATTGGCAAGCCATTTGGGTGAAAACAGGGTTCGGGTGTCGCTTGAAGTGTGGCCTGGCATGTTCCATGTGTGGCATCAATTCGCAGCCATACTTCCTGAAGGGATGCAGGCATTGGAAAACGCTGCCACATTCCTTGATCAGGCTCTGGACCTGGCCGCCAATAAATGATCAGTGAAGAATAACGTTGATACGCATCGAGCCCTGATGGGCTCGATGCATTCATTCCAGAGATTTTGCAAATATTAGCGTCTGCCGATCCCAGCACAATGATTGCTTGCGCATAAAGGAGTAGAAATCGCGGCTGGCTGGAATGATCTCTATGTACTCTGCCAATACGCCTTCAGGCTCCTCCCCCTGAATCATTACCACTCTGGCTCCTCTCGGCGTCGTGCTTGTCGTCAGTAATTGCACCGCGCCAGACTCCATCGACGCCATCAAAGCATCGAACTCACTGACGGCATAGCCAAGATGATGCAAGCCGTACCCTCGAATGTCCGCCCACTCCTTGAAAATTGACGATGAACCTTGGTCGGGACAAACCAATTCGTACATAAGGTTTCCCGCATAGGCCAGAGCAATACGAGCCCCCATAGGCGTAGGGACGCCCCGGTAGACAGTTGAGTCCAGATCGGTGGGGATCCGAGGCAAAATAAACCACGGCCCAGCACCGGCAAGAAGAGAAAACTGAGCCATTGCCTGTTCGAGATTTTCGACCACGAAGCACAGTTGAATCAAGGGACAATCTACAACTGAGGGAGCAAAGTCGTTTCGTATGCACTGCGATGACATGAAGACTCCTTTGTCACAAAACAATCGGTCGTGCATTCAACGAGGCATGGCGTTAAAGGCATGAAATTCGTCGCATGCTCCGAAGTGGAGCTATCAGGTTATGGCTTCGATTGAAGGGCGATACTTGCAGTCATTTTTATCCTCGTGCGAACCAACTGAATTCTAGGAGCGCGCGTGTGGATGCTCGAGAAAACTCAGAATATGTGGAATGACGACCTCGGACGCTTCGAGTAATGGACTGTGCCCAATACCTTCGAGCCTAATTAATTTGGCATTCGGCAAGCCAGCTGCGACTTCATCCGCCCAGGCAGGCGGGCGGGGCATATCTTCAGTGCCAGAAAAGATCAGTGAGGGAGTCGTCAACCTGGACAGGAGCGGCACAGCGCTTTTTCTCTCAATAACACCAAGAATCGCGGGCCATATTGAGAGCGGCGTTGTCTCCATGCGAGCCCTCCAGTAATTAAGCATTTCCTGTTTTGCAGGATTGTGGCGAGTGGACTCACCAAACATTACGGTCATGAGGGTATCTAAATTTTCACCAACAAATCCGGTCGTAGATGCTGCATCGAGCCAGCTTCGGACCCATTCGATCTGCTCAGGTGGTTCGCTTCTGGCGGACGATCCAAGCATCACTAAACTGCGGAAGACCTCAGGGCGGCGCGCAGCCAACCGCAGCGCCACATCTCCGCCCATTGATTGAGCCACCAAATTTACCGAACGGAGTTGCAGGTGATCGATTAACGCGTCGATGTCATCGGCGCATGTTTCCATATCAATGACGGCGTCATGAGCCAGCGCACTTCTACCCTGCCCCCGAAAGTCGGGGCGGATGACGCGGAAACGGCCTCGTGCATCTGACACGAGCTGATCGAACATTGTCCCATCCAACCATAAAGAGTGAAGACAGAGCACTACAGGCAAATCATTCTCGGCAGTGTCTTCTACCCATAGCACTGTATCGCGCACATTGATGGCAGCAGCTGTACCCATGACCATTCTCCTTGTTCTTATTGATTGCACGGGCGACAGCACGCCCGTTGCTCGAACGATACTACAAGTCCCTGCGTTAATGTCAATATTTGATATTAATTTCAATATATGAAATATGCACGGCAACGACTTTCGGGAAATGATCAAACCAAGTGGCGGCGCGGAGGGAATTTTCAGTGATTGATCAAAGCATTCATGGGCTGAAAAACGGCACAGCTTTTGGCAATCGCTAATCCATAGCGATTTGCAACAGTTCGTTGAGCACTGAGGATCGGCACAGATTGGCCAGATTTATACGACGTGAAGGTCGGGGCGCTCAGACAACCTGTCTGACGGTGCCCTCCCCTGCGGCAATACGATGATTATGAGCGGTGGCTGATGCGTTGAGTCGCTTCGAGCATAACGCCGAAGATGAGGTCTATCTGAAGCTTCTCGATCAGCAGGCTTGCGAGCAACACCCCTACTTCCTTCTCCTATGACGTCCACCGTGTCCTGGGCATCGTCCGGGTAGCCGCTATCAAAGAAGCTGTATATCCCCGCCCAGCTTTGGCTAGGACATTCAGTCCCGCCATGCTGGCACGAGGGGCAAAGAGCATTTATGAGCGGCAACTGTTACCAAAGCGAATAGGTGTAGTTTATGTAAAAACGGGTTTGATCCTGATCCTGGGCTGTAGATGTTGGCAGCTCGGTGCGATAGTTTCCGCGACGAAGTGAGAAGCCTAATCCTTTGAGCGAACCGCTTTTGATCGCGTAGTCCAACCGATAATCACTCTCCCATTCGCTGTATCGCCCGGTCGTTGCATTGCCAATACCTCGGATGTCCTGACCTTTGACATACGTCCACTGAGCTTTCAGCCCTGGAACACCAAGACCAGCAAAGTCAAACCGATAGATACCAAAACTAGAATTTTCCCCCGCACAGGTAAAATTGTTAATCATGATATCGGTGTAAAGATAGACACTGGCGCCTCCCTAGCCTTCTGAACGCCCGCGACCATCAACAAGGTTGCCGTTAGTAACGTAGGGCATACCGCCGCTATCACTGACGCGCTGATGGCCGAGGGTCAGTGAGTTGCCGCCAAGCGTATAAGTAAACGCAGCAGACCACGTATTGTTATCTATCTTCCCTAGTCCGCCAGCGTTATAGCCATTTTTGTACTGGTAGTTGGTATTGCTACCGTTTTCTCCATCAGAATGGCTGTTGAAGTAACGCAGATCGGTTTTGAAAGACTGGTCAGGTGATATCTGGAAATCACGGATTAAACCTAAAAAGGACTGACCGTAGTAGTCTTCCAGTTGCGCATAATAATACTGGAGCATCAGGTCCTTCGTAGGTTTCCAGTCTGCGCCCGCGAAACGGAATGCATCGGAACCCTTGCGTCCACCCGCAGAAATGCCGGCCCAGTTACTCGAGGCTCGACCGATGGCGCGGTTTAGTTCGCCTGCCGTATAAGTGACGTCAGCAAACTCTTTGGAAATAACCATCGTACCTTGAAAGAACTGAGGAAGTAGGCGCGCGTCGTTAGCTACCAAAATCGGTAGGTTGGGAGCCAGCGCATTGCCTGCCTTCAACTCGGTTTGGGATAGCTTGATCTTGGCATTGGCACCTAGGCGGCTCCAGTTATCAACCGGGGTGCCATCTGAATCTACGTGGCTGACGGTATTACTGGTAGAGGCGCTGTGAGGAGAAATGCCACCGCCGAGGTTCACACCCAGCAATCCTTGGGCATCGAGCCCAAACCCAATAAGTCCTTGCGTATAACCAGAGCTAAAATCAAATTTCAAGCCTGTTACCGACTGCCGCTGATCCACTCCTTTAGGCCCACGCTGATCCCCTTCAAAATAGAGCGAGCGAGAGCTGACGGAGGCTTTACTGTCATCCAGAAAACCGGAGGAATAGGCGTGTTGATTTAATGCGGCCAAAGTCAGGCCGAGCGCCATTTTGTCTTTGTTCATCTATATTCTCCCCATGCAAGAGTAAAGACTGTTGTAAGCAGGAAATTCTTTTTTTTGTTTGCCAACTTAAATAGCTTCGATACTTCGCAGGCAGCGTATTTAACTATTATTTTTATAGTTCTGTCCTTGAGCGATTAAGGACAGCAGAGCAACATGAACTTATGGATTACATAAAGGCCGAGTTGGCAACAAAGTGGCCAGGCCCTACCTCCAGATAGCTCACGTCCGGCGCATGATAGTCAACATCATAAATTCTGCTCGGCACAACTTCTTCCATAAGGCTGAACGGTTTCCTGGGGGCGTTTAAATCAGCCGAAGGAACGGCGCTCAATAACTTTTGGGTGTAGGCATGATGCGGATTTTCAAATACCGAGCGACGCGGGCCAATTTCAACAATACGACCGTGGTACATCACCCCCACCCGATGACTGACCCGCTCAACCACTGCAAGGTCATGGGAGATGAACAGGAATGAAATCCCCATATCACGTTGCAAATCCTGCAGAAGATTGATCACTTGAGCCTGAATGGACACGTCCAGTGCCGATACCGCTTCATCGGCAATGATGAGCTTGGGGGATAGCGTCAGCGCGCGTGCGATGCAGATCCGCTGCCGTTGTCCTCCGGAAAACTCGTGCGGATAACGTTGCGCATGTTCAGGAGACAACCCAACTCGCTCCAACAGGTTTCGTACCCGCTTGCGTGCCTCGGCGCCCCGCGCAATGTTATGAACATGCAGCGGCTCTAACAGGCTGTCCTCGATGGTCAGGCGCGGGTTTAGGGATGCATAAGGGTCTTGAAAGACCATTTGAATGTCGCGACGCAGTGTCTTCAAACCGCTCTTGTTCAACGAGGCAAGGTTTTTACCGCCGAAGACGATATCCCCTCCCTGTATGGGCATCAGGCCGGCGATCGCGCGAGCGCTAGTTGATTTGCCACATCCGGACTCGCCCACCAGCGCCAATGTTTCACCTGAGTAGATGTCGAAGTCGATGGCTTCGACGGCATGAACCCGGCGTCTGACTTTTCCGAAGAGACCGCCCTTGAGGTCATATCGAATGGATAACGACTTTACACTCAGGATGGGTGGATGTTCGTAATCAGGGGCCACGTTACGGGCTGGTTCCAATCTCGGTGAGGTTTCACCGGTTTTATCATCGATCAGCGGAAATCTTGCGGGCAAACAAGTGCCGTGCATTGAGCCAATTTTAGGAACCGCGGCCAGCAGTGCGCGGGTATAGGGTTGCTGAGGTGACTGCAGAATAGCCTTGGCGGGGCCCTGCTCAACGGTCTCGCCTTTTTTCATCACCATCACTTGGTCTGCGACCTCTGCAACGACGCCCATATCGTGCGTGATAAAGATAACGCCCATTGCTAGGCTGCTTTGCAGTTCTTTAATGATGCGCAGAATCTGCGCCTGGACTGTTACGTCCAGCGCGGTTGTCGGCTCGTCGGCGATCAGCAAGGTCGGCTCACAGACCAGCGACATGGCAATCATGATGCGCTGGCGCATCCCGCCGGAAAGCTCGTGGGGAA
>NZ_JAMFRV010000294.1 GCF_026224925.1 Pseudomonas sp.
ATGGCCCTCAAGTTTCCTACGTGCTTGACCGACACAGTAGGGACGGCCTGACCCGGGTTTATCGAACGGTGTCATCGGCGGCCACGCAAAAAAAACTGATGCACTAGCTGCGCCTGCCCCCTTTGACGGCAGAAACTGTTTGCCAATACTCGTGGACAATCGCGCTCCCAGCACGGATTAAGGAATAACCATTTGAAGCTGGAACTTAAAAACAGCCTGTCGGTGAAGTTGCTGCGCGTGGTATTGCTTTCAGCGCTGATCGTCGGGGTGGTATTGAGTTGTGCACAGATCGTCTTCGATGCCTATAAGACTCGGCAAGCGGTCGCCCACGACGCAGAGCGCATTCTCGACATGTTCCGCGACCCGTCGACCCAAGCGGTCTACAGCCTGGACAAAGAGATGGGCATGCAAGTCATTGAAGGCCTGTTTCAGGACAATGCCGTGCGCATGGCCTCCATCGGCCACCCCAACGAAACCATGCTCGCGGAAAAATCCCGTGACTTGCGGCAAACCCCGACTCGCTGGCTGACCGACCCGATCCTCGGCCAGGAGCGCAGCTTCACCACGCCATTGGTGGGGCGCGGTCCTTACAGTGAATATTACGGCGACTTGCGCATCACCCTCGACACCGCCGATTACGGCGAGGGGTTTATCGTCAATTCGGTGATCATCTTTATTTCCGGGGTATTGCGCGCGTTGGCCATGGGCCTGGTGCTGTACTTGGTCTATCACTGGCTGCTGACCAAACCGCTGTCGAAAATCATTGAGCATCTGACCAACATCAATCCCGACCGGCCCAGCGAGCATCAATTGCCGTTACTGAAGGGCCACGAAAAAAATGAACTGGGCGTCTGGGTCAATACTGCCAATCAGCTGTTGGCATCGATCGAGCGCAACACCCATTTACGCCACGAAGCTGAAAATAGCCTGTTGCGCATGGCGCAATACGACTTCCTCACGGGCTTGCCCAACCGTCAGCAGTTTCAACAGCAGTTGGACAAGATTCTCGTCGACGCTGGCCGCCTGCAGCGACGCGTTGCCGTGTTGTGTGTGGGCCTGGATGATTTCAAAGGCATCAACGAACAGTTTAGCTATCAGACCGGCGACCAATTGCTCTTGGCACTGGCTGACCGTTTGCGCGGTCACAGCGGGCGCCTCGGTGCCCTTGCGCGCCTGGGCGGCGATCAGTTCGCACTGGTTCAAGCCGATATAGAACAGCCTTACGAGGCTGCCGAACTGGCACAAAATATTCTCGATGACCTTGAAGCGCCATTCGCCCTCGATCAGCAGGAAATCCGCCTGCGCGCCACGATTGGCATCACTCTGTTCCCGGAGGACGGCGACGTTACCGAGAAGTTGCTGCAAAAAGCCGAGCAAACAATGACCTTGGCCAAGACTCGTTCACGCAACCGTTATCAGTTCTACATCGCCAGCGTTGACAGCGAAATGCGTCGGCGCCGCGAGCTTGAAAAAGACCTTCGCGAAGCCTTGCCACGCAATCAGCTGTACCTGGTTTACCAGCCGCAAATCAGCTATCGCGATAACCGAGTGGTGGGCGTCGAGGCCCTGCTGCGCTGGCAACACCCGGAACACGGCTTGGTGCCGCCGGACCTGTTCATCCCGCTGGCGGAGCAAAACGGTTCGATCATCGCGATTGGCGAGTGGGTGCTCGATCAAGCGTGCCGGCAATTGCGTGAATGGCATGACCAGGGTTTCAGCGACTTACGCATGGCGGTCAACCTGTCCACTGTTCAACTGCACCACGCCGAGCTGCCACGGGTTGTGAACAACCTGCTGCAAATCTATCGCCTGCCGCCGCGCAGCCTGGAGCTGGAAGTTACCGAGACCGGCCTGATGGAAGACATCAGCACTGCCGCGCAACACTTGTTGAGCTTGCGTCGCTCCGGGGCTTTGATTGCCATCGATGATTTCGGCACCGGCTATTCATCCCTGAGTTACCTCAAAAGCTTGCCGCTGGACAAAATCAAGATCGACAAAAGCTTCGTTCAGGATCTTATCGATGACGACGACGACGCGACCATCGTTCGCGCGATCATCCAGCTGGGCAAAAGCCTCGGAATGCAGGTGATTGCCGAAGGGGTGGAAACCTCCGAGCAAGAGGCTTACATCATCTCCGAAGGCTGTCACGAAGGTCAGGGCTATCTCTACAGCAAACCTCTGCCGGCCCGAGAGTTGTTGGCCTATCTCAAGCAAGCCCAGCGGACTCACGCCGCCACGATGTAACGCGATATG
>NZ_JAMFRV010000295.1 GCF_026224925.1 Pseudomonas sp.
CAAAAAATCCGCCGACGTCCACGGCTTCGTAGCCGCCGCCTTGATCATCAGTGGATACCGTTACTGAGCGTACCGACTGAGGGCGTTTGGTTACGTAGTTGATCAAACCGCCAGGCTCGGCGATGCCACTTTGCAAACCGGCCAACCCTTTGAGCACTTCGACCTGTTCTTTGTTTTCAAGGGCAACGTTCTGCTCACCGGTGATAGTCCGGCCGTTAATTTTGTAACTGCTCGCCGAGTTAAGCGAAAATCCACGCACCACAAAGTTTTCGTAATAACCGACCGGTGCGTAGCTGTCACCCACCGAGGCATCGTTGCGCAATACTTCGCTGAGCAGACGCGCCTGCTGGTCTTTTATCAGTTGATTGGTAATCACCGAAATTGAAGCGGGTGTATCAATCAGCGGAGCCGCATCGAAACCACCAACGGCAGCGCGGGTTGCCTTGTAGTCAGACTCTTGGTCGCCAACAACCGTCACCGTGTCCAGTTGTACATTTGAGGACGAGGCGCTTGAACCATCGGCCCACACCGCGCAAGACAGCAAACCATTGCCCACCCCGCAGGCCATCAGAATGCCGACCTTCAGCAGGTTGGGCGCAAATCGGCCGGTTACCGGCAAAGCGGGTATTCGATAAAACATGACCATCAAAGCTCCTTAGGGATTGCGCCGCCCAGCACTGTTTGCCGGGCACAACTACCCAAACGCGCCGAGGTCTGCCATCAGCCCCGGTTCAGCAAATAAAAAGAATGCGAGTGCCCGAAGGCGTCAGGCCGGAGCTGCTCCGGTGGTCATTGGCAAGCGAGTGTCAGCGGCCCATTCTTGAAGGGAGCCGTCATAAATAAAGACATCGGTACGACCGACTACGGCCAGTGCCAACGCCTGAGCTGCCGCAGAGATTCCTCCACCGCAATACAGAATCAGTGGCTCAGAACCTTGCAGCAGCAAGTCGAGGCTGGTGCGCAGAGCTTCGGATTTTAAGTAACCGCCATGTTCATCGAATAGCGCACGCGCTGGCAGGTTGCGGCTGCCAGGTATGTGACCGCGACGGGCATAGCGGCTCACGGCGGTGCCGTCGAACAACGCAGCGGACAAGGCGCATACCACAACACCGGAGCGGTCACCCGCGAGGACCGTCTGAACACCTGCGCGATCAATCCAGAAACCGTCGCGAAAAGATGCCTGCCAGGCAACTGGCTGCGTCACAACGGGTCCGCTTTGTTCCGGCAAACCGGCGCGCTGCCATGCCTTGAAACCGCCATCAAGCACGTAAGCGTGAAGCCCAAGACTGCGCAGCATCCACCAGAGCCGCGCTGCCCAGAATCCGTCGGCACGGTCATAAATCACCACACGCCGTTGCGGGTTGACGCCCAGTTTTCCCAACGCTGTACTTAACGCCCTGGCGCTCGGCAAGGCGAAGCTATAGGCGGCGTTCGGATCGCTGAGCGCGTCAAACAGGTCCGCATGAAGCGCTCCGGGAATATGGGCCTGCAGCCAGCCGGCATATCCGCTGCTGGCCTGATAGTCACCATCAAAACGCGGCGCAGGCAATTCCACCGTTGCATCGAGGATTAACAACGACGAATCCATCAGGCGTTGGTGCAATTGGATTGGATCGATGAGTATTGAAGCGGCCGTGTCTGTCATCGTTGCGCACTCCCGCCTGAATCCTCGGCGAGCGTGCGGATGTGCCCCAGCAGCCGCTGGCCTTCAGCACCCTTGAACCAGCGAGTGTGACCGATGAAGTAAGCATCGTAGGCAATGTCGGCATTGGCGACCGAGCCGAGTACTCCTTGGAAATAGGTGATTTCAGACAAGGCAAAGTCGACGTGGACCACGGGCAACAACGCCGCCAATGTCAACAAGTCGCGGGCCGACAGCGGGCGCACGCTTTGATAACCCGCCAACAATGCATTTACCGCATCCAGCGAGGCCGCGGCGCTACCACCGGTGTCGAGGTCCAGCCACGGAACCACATTGCGCTCCAACGCTGTCGCCACATCGAATAGCGCGAAGGTTTGATCGGCCAGTCCGAAGTCCAGCACACTGCTGACGTCGGTTGCCGCTGGCGTCGAGTTCCAAAGCAGATTGGAGGCGTGCCAGTCGTTGTGGGTCCATAACGGCTTTTGCTCTGCAAGCAGGGGCTGAAGTAAACGATGGAACGGCAGGTGCAGCGCTATCAGGTCGCTGCGCCAGTCGCGCTTGTTCAAGTACGCAGCGAGTCCCGGATGGTGAGCGATGGCCGCTTCAATGGCCTTCAGCGGATCAGCGTGAGCGAATAAGCGGAAGTTGGCTACCAAGACCTTAGCTTGCCGAGGCGGAGCCGAATAATCCGCCGCTGCATCGTGCAATTGCGCCAAAGCTCGACCGGCCGACCAGGCGTGTTGATCGTTGTGAAAAGGCGTCCAGGACAAAGCATCGCGATACAGGTCTTGCCCAACTGCCGCTACGTGCAGTTCATAAGTCCAGTCGTCGAGGACAATTGCGGTTTCACCTTGGCTGTCGGCCAGAACCTGCGCGACCGATACTCCGCGTTGACGCAGATGGGCCATGAAACGATGTTCTTCACGCAGCCACTCGGGTTCGCGTACTGATCGGTGATGCCGTTTAACGAACAGCAACTGGTCCGAGGTCTGTACCAGACACGCCGCCGAGAACGGCCGCGGACTGTGCCATGTCAGCTCTCGAAACGCGCCGAGGTTTTCAAAGCGACTGAGTAGTCGTTCCACAGCGTCGACCGATATGGCAGGCCAATCAGCTTGCACCGGCGCCAGGCCGAGGCCGTGGGAGGTTGTTGGCGAAGCGGTCATCAGACAGGCTCCGGTAGGTAGGCGTTAGTGGTCGCTTCAAGCCATGCGCCCGGGTCAGCAAGCACCTGATGCTCATGCAACCACTGCGCATAGGGTTCAAGAAGTGTCTGACGCTGTTCGCCCCACTGCCCCTCATACAGCCAGGTCGGCGCGATTCGCTGCAACGATTGAGCGAGCAACTCGCTGGGGAAGTAGGGTGTTATTTGCTCGTACGCCGGCAACGCGCTCAATGGGTCGTGCGCCGCTGCCAGAAACCCACGGGAGGTCACAGCCAGAAAGGCGCGGGTAAGCTCCCGATCGGCGGTCAGCGTGTCTTCATGGGCACCGAGCAAATAGCTGTGATAAGCCGGGGCACCGATCTGATCCACCGGCCAGACCACACGACGTTCATCAGCTATCGAACTGGCCATGAGCGCTTCCCAGGCCCAGTAACCGCCAAAGCTGGCGTCCGCCACCCCGGCGGCTAACTCTTCAGGGCGTAGCTCACGGGCGCCACTGTCAACCATGATGACTGCGTCAGGATCACCGCCGTCGGTCTTGACCAGATGCCGGACCATCGCCAGCCCACGCGGCGTCGGGTTTAACGCCAGACGTCTACCGGCCAAATCTCGCGGTCTCAGGATAGCTGAGTCAGTGAGGGTCTGGATCGACTCTAGACCGCTATGATTGATCGCGGCTATTGCGCGCAAAGGCTGACCAAGGGCGCGACGCACCAACAACCGGTTGCTCGGGAATACCCCGAACTGCACCGCTTTTGCTAGCAAGTGATCGAGAGTGTCACCGCGCCATGGATCGTGAACGACCAGCTCAACATCGAGCCCGGCATCGCGATACCAGCCACGCTCCCGCGCTAGATAGAACCCTGCCGAATTCGGCCAGGGATGGAAATATTCAAGCATTACCCGCACGCCAATCATCGCCACTTGCTCCTGCCTGGTCACATCAGCGTGCCAGGCACTGTTTTTGAGTAGGCGATTTATAGCGAGGCAATCTGGTCTATACCAATAATGTTTATGGCTATGGATATATCCGAAATAAAGTTCTGTGGATCTGCCGCGCTGTAGCGCATATCTGTAGCGCGCTTGCCCGCGATCGCTCCGGGGTCGCGCTCGACCGCAGCAGTCGTAATCCAGTGACCGATTTCTTCCAGACAGAGCTACGTTAGGCAGTTGGGACCGCTTCGCGATCCATCGCGGGACAAGCGCGCTCCTACAATTTAATTGGCTTTATTTCAAAGAGTTATGTATTGGCTGACAAGAGGTAACTCGTTGGCGACGTGGCTTGCCCCCTAAGCCGAACTACTCGCCCGCAAAACCAATGCCCCACGATCAAGTCGCTGTTCAATACAGCCCTCCTTGATCAACAACGCCCGATCGCATAAATGCGCAACGGTGTTGATGTCGTGGCTGACCAGGATCATGGTCATGCCCGTATCGCGGCGTAGCGTCTGGAGAAGATTGAGAATTTCCGCCTGGACAGTCATGTCCAACGCCGAGGTTGGCTCGTCGAGTAACAGCAACCTAGGCTGCAATTGCAAAGCACGGACGATGGCAACACGTTGCCGCTGGCCGCCGGACAATTGATGCGGGTAACGCTCCAACACCTCGCCGGGCAAGCCCACTTGTTCCAATGACGCAATGAGACTGGCCTCGTCGAAAGGTAGCCCATTGATCTGTCGCGGCTCACGTAAGCTACGGCGGATTCGGTGCAAAGGGTGCAACGAGGCATAAGGGTCTTGAAAGACCATTTGTACTTCACGGCGCAAACGCCCGGTAAACGCCCGCTGCTCTTTGAGCGGTCGGCCAAGCATCTGAATCGCGCCTTGCCAATCGCGCTGC
>NZ_JAMFRV010000296.1 GCF_026224925.1 Pseudomonas sp.
CAGAGGGCTATCGCAGGTTTACCTAGGCGCATGGAGTAACCCACGGTGTCGGACAGGCCTCGGGCGATTTTCAAATCCTTATTCATCAGTTGCATCGAAAAACCGGACGCAAACGAGCCGCTGAGCATGAATTGCTTAGCCTTGTTTTCTGACGTATTGCTACGCCCACTGGATGCATTGAGCACGTCGACCATCACCTCGGGCTCGATACCGAAGCGCTTGGCTACGTGAAGCGCTTCGACAGTGGCTATCAACCCGGCCGCCGACACATAGTTATTCAACGCCTTGGCCGCGTGACCTGATCCGGCAGTGCCGATGTGCAAAATGTTTTTGCCCATGGCGTCTAGTAGTTCACGGCAGCGCTCCATGACAGCGGACTCGCCGCCCACCAGAATCGCCAAGGTGCCATCGACCGCGCGTTTAACGCCTCCGGAAACCGGTGCGTCCAAGTAGTCGAGGCCCAGTTCTTTCAGCTTCAAACCCAGCTCACGGGAGCGTGCGGGTTCGGAGGAGCTCATGTCGATCACCACTGCGCCGCGCGGCAATGCAGCAGCCCAACCGTGGGTACTTTGGTTGCCGAGCAGCACGCTTTCGACAATGGCCGAGTTGGGCAACATGGTGATCAGGACATCGAGGGACTTTGCGTTGTCAGCGTCGAGGCGCGTGGCATTAAGAGTGGTGACGATTTCAGACAATCGCCCTGCGTCTACGTCCGCGAGGAACAGTGCATGCCCCGCCTTGGACAAGCAAGTCGTCATCGGCAGCCCCATCATTCCAAGCCCGATGAAGCCAATCCGTTGCGGTTGAGTCATTTCAAATGCCCTATTGTTTTTTTGTCGAGTATCGCCAGCAGATATGGACAACACTATCGCGTCTTCACGCAGGCCGGGAGTTGGACTAAAACTATACGACTGTCATACAATCCGTCAATAGGCTAGTCAGCCTGGATTTTTCTAATCGTCAGCCGATCGGCATCTCATCGAGGGTTTCAAATGATTATCGAAATGCGGATTTACCATTGCGCACCGGGTCGCCTTCCCGCGTTGCACGAGCGCTTTACCAAGACCACATTCGGTTTTTTCGAGAAGTACGGAATCGAACAGTTGGGCTTCTGGACCACGCTGGCCGGGCCGACCAATCAGTCGCTGACTTACATGTTGAAATGGGCCAGCCTGGCCGAGCGCGAGACAAAATGGAACGCCTTCCAATCGGACCCTGAATGGATCGCCAAGCGTGCTGAAAGCGAAGCGCAGGCGATCATTGTTGAGCGCATCGAGAACCAGTTTCTGACGCCGACGGCTTACTCGGCGCTGCGTTAAAAACTGCTTCTTTGTGGGAGCGGGCATGCTCGCGATCTCTCCGGGGTCGCGCTCGACCGCAGCAGGCATTGGGGACCCCTTCGCGATCCATCGCGAGCAAGCCCGCTTCTACAATTTAATATTTGCAGGTCAATGGGTTACGCATTATTCGATAGGCAGCGGAACGCTTCACACCTTATCCGCGGCAGCAGTCTGCGCCAGTAACTCCAAAACATTTTTCGAGGCGTTTTCCACGTGGCGCAACGCTGCGGCACAGGCGCCCGGCTCATCGCGCAATTGAATCAAACGAACGATTTCCTTCAGCTCCGCAAGCATATGCACCATGCGCCCTTCACGGCCCAGAGACAGCGCCCGCAGCAAACTCACGCGGTTGTTCAATTGCTCCAGCATGCCGCCCACAATGGCGCTCTGCTCAATATCGAGTAACACGTGGTAGAAGCGCTGCTTGATGTCCAGCAAGGCCGTACCGTCGCGCCGTGGGGTATGTGATTGCTGAACGAACTCGTCGAAGACTGCTGCCAGTTCCACGACGTCTTCATCGCTGGCAAACCGAACGAAATTACGCACCGCCAGCACCTCCAGGGCACCGCGCACGTCGTAAATCTGAATAGCATCCTTGGCATCTACCGACGCCACATACGCGCCGCGATGCGGCACTTGCTCAACCAGGCCCTCAGCTTCCAGCTGGCGCAAGGCCTCGCGCAACGACGTGCGGCTGACATCCAAAGCGGTATAAAGCTGCTGCTCCACAAGGCGTTCGCCTGGTTTGAAGCGGCCGGAGATAATTTCATTGCGTAAGGCGTCCTGCACCTGATGGCGTAATGAAGAGGCCTGGCGTTGAACTTTCATCGTGCATTCCCGAGACGTGTGTGATGCCGCAATTAGTATGATTGTATGACGCGCTGCGGCAAAAAGACTACGGAAGAACTCATCTTTCCCTTTCGCATTTGTGCTGACTCGTGAGAGGTGTAACCTACGCCCGGTTGCCGTTTGGCTCGACGTTAATGTGCATAAGGGAAAAACAAGATGGACGCATTAGACTTGAATGAAGCCGCACTGGCGAAATACATCATCACCAACCCTGGCCTGAAGGATGAGATAAAAGACCTCAGCCCGGAGGAGCAAAAGCAACAGATTCAGTGGGCGTTTGAAGACGAAGCGGAAGATCAAGGCATCGAGCCTTGGGAGCTGACATTGCAATTCGTTGCGGAGTCGCCTGAACAATTGAAAGCGATGCGCCTCGAAACGCACACCCAGGCTGCCGAAGCGCTGGGGATGGATTGGGCCGAATACTGCGAGTTGAACGACATCCAGGAGTGAGTGTTTGCTGTGTCGTCAATTGCATGACATCCGCCCAAAGCCTGACTCACCAGTCAGTCATAGCGCTTTACCTTAAGGTCGCGGGTGGGTAACGTCTGCCGACATAAACACAAGGAATCGCGTGATGAGTGAGTTGATTTCGTACAGCCTGGAAGACGGTATCGCCACCCTGACCATGAGTAATGGCAAGGTCAATGCTATCTCGCCGGACGTGATTGCGGCGTTTAACACCGCGCTGGATCAAGCCGAGCAAGATCGCGCAGTGGTGATCATTACTGGCCAGCCGGGTATTTTATCGGGAGGTTATGACCTCAAAGTGATGATGACCGGGCCAGTGAATGCGATCAATCTGGTCACGGCCGGTTCAACATTGGCGCGACGCCTGTTGTCCCACCCGTTTCCGGTGATCATTGCTTGCCCTGGGCACGCAGTGGCCAAAGGTGCATTTCTGTTGCTGTCGGTGGACTACCGCATTGGTGTGGATGGTCCATTCAGCATTGGCCTGAACGAAGTACAAATTGGCATGACCATGCACCACGCCGGGATCGAACTGGCCCGTGACCGCCTGAGTAAGTCGGCCCTTCATCGGTCAGTGATCAATGGCGAAATGTTTACACCAGCAGGTGCTTTGGAAGCGGGGTTTCTCGACAAAGTGGTCAGTGCCGACGATCTGCTCAGCACCGCGCGCGCTGCGGCAATACAGTTGAAGAAGATCAATATGGCGGCGCACAAAAACACCAAACTGAAAGTGCGCAAAGCGCTGCTGGATACCCTCGACGAAGCCATCCTGTTGGACCAACAACAGTCCGTTGTCGGGTAGATTTTTCCCGTGAAGCAGCCTGGCATTCGCCGGGCTTTTTATTGGCTGTGAACTCGTAAAACTTTGCTGACTCTGATCATTACCAGCACGGTAAGCTAAGCGCTTCGTGCCAATCCTTGGTACAGCGTGCCAACCTAAAAAGAAGAAGCGATACCACTATGGGCCGAGTCGTTGCTGCTGCGGTTTACAGCGCCGGAAAAAAAATTACCGATATCACCCTCGACGAAGGCGCCGAATGGGCTGCAAAGCCGAGACACTTCGTCTGGATCGGCCTGGAGCAGCCCAGTGCTGAGGAACTCGCCACCTTGCAGCGGCAGTTTCATTTGCATGAATTGGCCATCGAAGACGCCCTCGAAATACACAGCCGACCCAAACTCGAAACCTTCGGCGACGCGCTGTTCATTGTCACGTATTCGCCAATTCGCGAAAACGGCAAGCTCGAGTTTATCGAGACACATATATTTGCCGGCAAGGGCTACGTGATCACGTCGCGCAATGGCCACTCAAAATCGTACAAGGCGGTGCGCCAGCGCTGCGAAGCACGGCCATTGTTGCTGGAGCACGGTGAAGATTTCGTACTCTACGCTCTGTTGGATTTCGTCGCCGAGTGCTATCAGCCTGTCACCGAAGCTATTCATGCTGAGCTTGATGTCTTGGAAGGTGGCGTGTTGGGCGGGGTGTTGACTGAAGCCGACATCCTCACTATTCACGCACTGCGCCGGGACGTGCTGCGCTTGCGTCGTTACGTGGCACCCATGGTGGAGATCGGTGAAGAACTGCAAAAACTGTCCTTCCCCTTCATCGACAAGAACATGCGCCCGTACTTTCGCGACGTGGCGATTCACGTTACCCGGCAAATGGAAGACTTGGCCAACCTGCGTGACATTGCCAGCCAGACCATCGAAATCGGGCAACTGCTGGAATCGTCGCGGCAAAGCATCGTGCAACGAAAATTTGCCGCATGGGCCGCTATCCTGGCATTCCCAACGGCGATTGCCGGGATCTACGGGATGAACTTCCAGAACATGCCAGAACTGAGCTGGCATTACGGCTATTACACAGTGCTCGGGACCATCGTCGCGGGCTGCGCCGGTTTATATGCCAGCTTCAAACGGTCTGGGTGGCTATAGCAGCTTAGAGCCTGTGCGCCACAAAACGCATCATCCATTCGGCCACGGTTACACCTTGGTGCTCATGCTCCAGGCTGGCCACGCCATTGGTGTAGATCACCTCACCGAGGGCCTGCTGGCGAATTTCCAGAAGCGCACGCGAGTAATCGTGGATGAACTCAGGGTGGCCTTGGAAGCACAGCACCTGATGGTTGATGTGATACGCAGCAAACGGGCAAAACTCACTGGAAGCAATGACGGTGGCGTTGTCCGGGAGCGCGGTAACTTGGTCCTGGTGGCTTATCAACAAGGTCAGGTCATTAATGGCCGGGGTCATCCACGGTGCCGCCGGGGCCAGCGTATAGCGATGGGTACCGACGCCCCAGCCCTGGGTCGCACGTTCGCTTTTACCACCCAACAGCAGCGCCAGTAACTGATGGCCGAAACAGATGCCCAGCAATTTGTCCCCGAGTTCAAAGCGTTGCAGCAGATACGTTTTGAGGGTTTGAATCCATGGCTCGCTGCCAAACGAGTCGGCCTTGCTGCCCGTTACCAGGTACGCGTCGAAATGCTCGTCATCGGCCGGATACACCCCGTGCATGACGTTGTAGATGCTGAACTGCGCTGCAATCGGTTGCCGTGAAAACAGCCGTTCGAACATCTGCCCATAACCTTGATATTGATCAACCAGTTCTGGACGCAGAACGTCGGTTTCCAAAATGCAGATGCGTAACGACATAAAAAAACACCTAAACGGTAAAGGAAATAGTGCCCGCTAAAGCCTGCCTTGGATGACCGCCTCAAGGCAAGACCCGTAACGCTATTGCGCAAATACCAACGATTAAAATTCCGACGTGTGCTCAGTATCCCGAATCAGGCTTACTCGGACGAACGGTAGGGTACTAACAAAGTGCGCCGGGACATGCTAAACGTGTCTAGCAAGGGCGATCATCAGAGGGTGGCGATGGGCCTCATAACTTTTCAGGAACGAAAACATAACATTTAGTTTAATTGGATCTAAGCCAAGTCAGACGCGGGCTCTAAGGTTAACTCCATAGCAGGCAAACGCTAAAAAAAGAAAACATGCGTTTGAGTAGCCGGGATTTCCGGGACACCTGTTCTGCAACACCCCCTTTGCCAGCTGCCCGATTAATGAAGTGCTCAATAATCGGCGAGCTTCAGTCGCTCAGGAAATAACAACAAAAGGCATCAGCCATGTTCAAACATTCGAAAATTCGTCAGGCGGGACTCATTGTCGTCGTTACCACTCTGGTGTTGATCTTGCCGAACATGACCCGTTTGTTCGGCTAATCGTTCAGCTACGCCAAACAAAAGTTCTCGGTGAAATCCGGGGACAGTCGGTGTGCACCTGTCTTTTAAATACTGAGAAGCCGCGTGACGGCACTTAGCAGTGAGTGACGGGGATAGCACGTCGGATCGAAGGGAATTATTCACAAGACAAGCTGAAGCGGCGCGCTCAGGCGCACCGCCATCGGCTTTTTTCAGCCTTGTTCTTGCATCTGCGAAGCGCGGATCGGCGAGACCGATACCTTGGCGTGCATTTGCTCGCAACCGCCGCCTCTGCGCATGCCACGTACCGGACAGGCGTCCAGGTAGTCCAAGCCTACAGCCAGCTTCAAATGACGTTCAGGACGAGCCAATTGGTTAGTCACATCAAAGCTGTACCAGGCGTCGTCAATCCAGGCTTCGGCCCAGGCATGACTCGCCAGATGCTCGCTGTCTTCGCTGTACAGGTACCCCGAGACATAACGCGCTGGCACACCCAAACTGCGGGCGCAGGCGAGAAACGCATGGGTGTGGTCCTGACACACACCCGCTTTACCAGCGAAAGCTTCGGCAGCGCTGGTGTCGACTTCCGTGGAACCCGGCGTATAGGTCATGTGCTGGTTCAGGCTATGCATCAAGTCGATCAGCGCGGTGCGGTCCTTGCGCTTTTGACACTGCAGGGCCGCGAACGCGCGAATCGCTTCGTCAGGTTCGGTCAAACGGGTAAAGCGCAAGAACGGCAGCGCAGACTGGCTTTCATGCTCGGACTCGGTTTTTTCGTCAATCTCGACCTGGCCACGAGCGCCGATAATGATCGCCTCGTGAGGTTCGTCGAGCGTCAGCACATGAAGGATATTGCCGAACGGATCAACTTGCGCGCGCACCGGACGCGGCAGCGTCAATTGCCAGCTGAGCACATGCTGGCGTTCGCTGTCGTGCGGGGTCAGTCGCAGGTACTGGATACTGGCACGCACCTGATCTTCATAGTGATAGGTGGTTTCGTGGCTAATTGAGAGTCTCATGCAGCCTCCAGGTACGAAGTGTGGATAGCGTCGCCCAATTGGGCTACTAACGGAATGAATTCATTCAACCATTCATGCAAACCTTCACCGAGAATTTCATCGATGCCGGTATAACGCAGGCGCGCATCTAATTGAGCAGCCAAGCGTTGCGCAGGACGACCGTTGGACCCGGGCAAGCTGGCGAGGGTCTCATCAATCTCTTCCAGACAGGCACGCAGCGAGCGCGGTATGTCGGCACGCAACAGCAATAATTCGGCGACCTGCCGCGCGCCTGGCGCATCTCGGTACAGCTCGGTGTACGCTTCAA
>NZ_JAMFRV010000297.1 GCF_026224925.1 Pseudomonas sp.
ACGGGCAAGGGCCTCGTGGCCCAGACGCTGCATGCGGTGTCCGCCCGGGCGGGCAAGCCCTTCATCTCGGTCAATATCGGCGGCCTTCCGGAAGGGGTCTTCGAGAGCGAGCTCTTCGGCCACGTGCGGGGGGCCTTCACGGACGCGAAGAGCGACCGCGCGGGACGCTTCGAACTGGCGGATGGCGGGACGATTTTTCTCGACGAAGTCGGCGAACTGCCGCTTCCGGTTCAAGCGAAACTTTTGCGCGTACTGCAGAGTGGCCAGTTGCAACGGGTAGGCTCCGATCAAGAACACCATGTCGATGTGCGGATCATTGCGGCGACCAATCGCGACCTAGCCGAAGAGGTACGCGCAGGGCGGTTTCGCGCGGACCTCTACCATCGGCTGAGTGTGTATCCGTTGCGGGTGCCTGCGCTGCGTGAACGCGGGCGAGACGTGTTGCTGCTGGCCGGGTTTTTTCTTGAAGAAAACCGCGCGCGCATGGGCCTGCGCAGTTTGCGCTTGAACCCGCAGGCGCAAAAGTTGCTGGTGGGTTATGCCTGGCCGGGCAATGTCCGAGAGTTGGAACACCTGATTAGCCGCGCTACCCTAAAGGCTCTGTCAGCCCACGCCGAACGTCCGCGAATTCTCACGATCGAAGCGCAATCCTTGGGGTTGGAAGAGCCCGTTTCTAGAACAGAACCAGACGCCACCCATGAGGTGCCAAGGGTAAATTCAGGAGAAGGTTTGAAAGAGTCGCTGGACGCTTATCAGAAAATTCTTATTGCGCAGGCACTGACCCGCCACCAAGGTAAATGGGCTGACGCCGCCCGAGAGTTGGGTATTGATCGAGCCAACCTCAGCCGCCTGGCAAAACGCCTGGGCATCCGATGACTTCCCCCGAACGCATAAATCGCCGCCGCCAATGCATCCATTCGAATTGAGTTTATAACTGCTTGTATCCGCGCGAGTTGTTGTTATACCGTCGGGAACTAGGTATGGAATTTTTGCTAAGTGGTAGCGGTCATCTGAGACTCTAGGATTGAGTTGATGAGGCCACCAGTAAATGAACAATACCAAGCATTTCAGAATCGATTACTTGCTCAACGGTAGTTTCAAATCGTTCTACATCAGCGCTGAATTTATGGACAACACCGAAGCCTGGCATCACGCGAGTGTTGATGCGGGTATTGGTCGAATTCCTAAGTATCGATTGGAAAAAGTGCCCCGGGTGTCGCGCCCGTATGCCGAACATTTCGGCATTACGGACGTCGAGTGGGCACAGACCTGAAATCAGTGATGAGCGATGTTTTCCAGCGCAAGGTTGCGGGTGCGCGGGCCGAAGCGGCCGATGGTTATCATCACGATCAACATGCTGCTAACGATGAAGGCCAGTACACCGGGCGTTCCGAAGTGATCAAGAAAGAACCCTATTATTAGACTGCTGAAGACAGTCGATAACCGACTGAAGGAGTAACAAAAGCCCACCGCACGTGCGCGGATATTGGTCGGGAACAGTTCGCTTTGATAGGAGTGGTAAGCGAAACTCAGCCAGGCGTTGCAGAAGGTAATCATGACCCCGCAGATAATCAGTCCCAGCGCTGATGCTTGCATCGCAAACAGTGTGCCGAAGATCATGCTTCCCAACGCCGAGCCGACAATCTGCCACTTGTTTTCGAAACGATTGGCAAACTTGACGAACAACAGCGGCCCCAGCGGATACGCCAAGGTAATAATAAAGGCGTACATCAAACTGTGGGTGACGCTCACGCCTTGGCCCGACAGTAGCGCGGGTAACCAGTTGCCGAAACCGAAAAAGCCGATGGCTTGAAATACATGAAACACAATCAACATGATTGCACGGCGGCGGTAGGGCGGTTGCCAAATATCGGCGAAGCGTCCGACGCCTTCGACACTTACCGCTTGCGGCTCTGGTTGATCCAATGCTTTGCCATGGTCACGCAGACACCGTGCTTCGAGGGCGTCCATGATCTGCTCGGCTTCTTCGAATCGGCCTTGTTGTGCCAGCCAGCGCGGCGACTCGGGCAGGCGTGAGCGCAGCCACCAAATAAACAGCGCAAACACGGCACTGGCCAGTACCACCCAACGCCAACCGGATATACCGAACGGCGCTTGCGGCACCAACCACCAGGACATTAATGCCACCGCCGGCACTGACAGAAACTGCACGAAGAATGCAAAAGCGAATGCCGAACTGCGCATCCGTTTCGGCACCAGTTCCGAGAGATAGGCGTCAATGGTGACCAACTCGACGCCGAGCCCGATTCCCACCAAAAACCGCATGCCAATAATGCCTAGCGCCGAGCTTTGAATGCCCATCAACACGGTAGCGATGGTGTACCAGATCAGGGCAACAGTGAAAATTGCCCGACGTCCGAAGCGGTCGGCAATCGGGCTGAGCAAGCTGGCGCCGAGAAACAATCCAAGAAAGGTTGCCGAGGCGAAAGCGGCTTGGTCGGAAAAACCAAACACGCCAAGGTTGCCGGTGTTGAAAATTCCGTCGCGGATCAGGCCAGGGCTGATGTAAGCCGTCTGAAACAGATCATACAGTTCGAAGAATCCACCGATCGACAGCAATGCCACCAGCCGCCATAACGTTGCGACGCTGGGCAGGCGGTCGATGCGTGCGGAAATAATGGAGGCCCGAACCGGATTAATCCCGTCGGTGAGGGCACCAGCGTCGGACGCAGCAGAAGGTGAGAGCGAGGACATGCGAGGCTTTCCAGATCCATGGGAGGAAGGTGACGTTTTTTATGCGATAAATTGTTACATTCATTCGGCCGAATGTGTCAGCCCTTTTTCCAGCGAGAGGCCATTACCCCATGTACAAAGATTACCCAGCGGCCTATCAGGTCAGTAAAGGTTCGGCGCTCAATGTTGATAAAGCATTCTATGAGCGTATCCGCGAGCAGACCGACGCTCGTACCTTGGTGGAGCAGTTCGAAGTGCCCATTCGCACTGGCCGGGCCTGGAAAGTCTCGGCAGGGCAAGTGTTTCGGGTGACGACGCCGGTGGGGCCGCAGGTGGGCGATTTCAATATCTGGAACGCCCATGACCCTCGCGAACGCATGTGGGCGGCGCGCACTCGCCAACTGCAAGGCGCACACGTCAGTACCTATGATCGTCTGTGGTCAAACCTGCCATTTCTGCGGCCGATGGCGACCATTACCGATGACAGCCTGGCGGGCTACGGCATTGATGAACACGGCGGTCGCTTGCACGATTTACTCGGCACCCGTTGCGATCCATACGTGAACAAGATGCTGACCGGCGAAGACTTCCATCATCACTGCCATTCCAATCTGACCCGAGCGGTATTGCCCCACGGCCTGACCGAGTTTGATGTGCACGATGTGCTGAACATCTTTCAATGCACCGGGCTCAATCACGACGACATGTACTTCATGAAAGCCTGCCCGGCGAAGAAGGGCGACTATCTAGAGTTTTTCGCTGAGATTGACGTGCTGTGCGCGCTTTCCACGTGTCCCGGTGGTGATCTGTCGTTGGCCATGTGGGGGCCTGATGCGCAAGACCCGCTGACCGTTTGCCGGCCGCTGGGTGTGGAGATCTACCAGCTTGATGACAGCCTGCTCAACGGTTGGAAACAACCGGAACGTGCGGCTTATAAAGGCCTGCACGGGCTAGAGATTGCCAAGGCTTCTTGGGAAAAATAATCGGAGAAGTTAGCGTCGGCGGCAAATGAATCGCCGGCGTTATTCGACGGTGTCCAATCGCTCGGCGATCAGCGGCAACAGCACCTCGCAGGACGCTTCGATTTTCAGGTCGAGAAAGTCATCGGCACGGGTTTTACCGAAGTTGATGGCGATCAGCGGTTTGCCTTGATCCGCTATTGCCCGGCACAAGCGGAACGCTGAAAAGGCCATCAGCGAAGAGCCTACGACCAACAGGCCTTGCGCGTGTTCGACGCTGTGCATGGCCTTGGTGGCGGTGACTTGAGCGACGTTTTCACCGAAGAAAACCACGTCTGGTTTCAACCGGTCGCCTTGGCAATGCGGGCAATGCGGCACTTGAAAACGCGCCTCGAAGGCCGGGTCGAGCAAGGTATCGCCATCCGGCGCCTGAACGGCATCGACGCCCGCCAGGTAAGGGTTTTGCCTTTCCAGCAGCGCTTGGATGGCGTCGCGATCGGTACGTTGGCCGCAATCGAGACACACCACACGGTGCAAGCTACCGTGCAGTTCGATCACGTCGTGACTGCCTGCTTGATCGTGCAGTGTGTCGACGTTTTGGGTGATTACTCCATTGATCAACTGCCGAGCCTGCAACTGCGCCAACGCCTCGTGCGCTGCATTGGGCCGCGCTTGGCGGATACGCGGCCAACCCAACATCGCCCGCGCCCAATAGCGTTGTCGTGCGGTGGGGGCGTTGATGAAGTCTTGATACATCATCGGCGCCTTGCCCCGGCGCACGCCTTCTTTATCCCGGTAATCGGGAATCCCCGAAGAGGTACTAATTCCTGCCCCGGTCAACACCAGAAACGGCCTTTGGGCCATTAACCGGCACAAGGTCTCAAGGCCATCGCGGGTCTGGCTGTTGATCATTAAAGGTGCTCCGATGCGATACGCCAAGGCCTGGCAGGTGGGTAACGATAGACTGCTTTTTTGGGTTTTATGTCAACACTGTGAGATGACTGCGCACTGTGTGTGACTTGGGCTGGCCTCTTCGCAGGCAAGCCTGCTCCCACATTTGGATTTGTGCCTGGCTCAACCTACTGTGGGAGTCGGCTTGCCGACGAAGGCGTCAGTGCAGCACACGCTACCTAAACCTGATCACCCCATCTGCCACGTTGCCATAGCGGAGTATCACATTCCCTCCCGGCGATGCGGATCGTATTGTCAGGCAGCTTAGTCGAGGCGTTTGGCGAACACTCGGTTCTCGTGGCTTTCGCCATCGAAGGAGTACCAATCGCTGCCGATGTCCTCGTAACCTTGAGCAGTATAGAATCCAAGCGCGCGCCGATTGCCGACCCAGGCGTTCAACCAGATCGTGTTCGCACCGTGTGGGCCAACTAATGTTTCTACTTCTAGTAACAAGCGTTTGCCGATGCCTCTTCCGGTAAATGCTTCTTGAACATAAAGTCGCTCCAACTCGACGGCGGAGCGGTCAGGGAGCACGCTATGTTCAGCGTCATACCGCAACTGCGCGAACGCAACGAGATGATCCTGTCGCTCGGCGAGCAACAGTGCCGTGTCTGGCTTGGCCAGAGTGGAGGCCACGCCATCAAGGGAGAAATGCTTGATGACTTCGCGGGCCAATGAGGGGCGAATGCCGCCGGTCGCATAAGTGTCGAGCCACACCTGTGTGCCCAATGCGCCGATGCACAAGGCGTCTTCCTCTGTTGCCAGGCGAAACGAAACGTCGCTGCTCATAGAGGACCACGCTCAGCATCCAGCACAAAAATTAACGCCTTCAATCCACCTTCAACCTGTTCATCGGCAAACTCCGGCGGGTTTTCAAGGCGGTGTTGGAAAATCAGGCTGGGCGCTTCGGTGGCCATGTTGTCGACGAGAAACTCGGGGCCGATGGCGGGGTCGTTGACGCAGGCGAGCACGATGCCTTGGGGATTGAGCAGGTCCGGCAGGCGGCGGAGGATTTTCTGGTAATCCTTGGTCAGGATAAAACTGCCTTTTTGGAATGACGGCGGGTCGATGATGATCAGGTCATAGGGGCCGTCTCTTTTGACCCGCGCCCAGGATTTGAACAGGTCGTGCCCGAGGAAACTCACGCGGCTCAGGTCATGGTGGTTCAGCCGATGGTTTTCCCGCCCGCGACTGAGTGCGGCTTTGGCCATATCGAGGTTGACTACGTGTTCCGCGCCACCGGCAATTGCTGCTACCGAGAAGCCGCAGGTGTAAGCGAACAGGTTGAGCACCCGTTTGCCGTTGACGTTGGCTTGTACCCAATTTCGCCCGTAGCGCATGTCGAGGAACAAACCAGTGTTTTGATTTCGGCCGAAATCCAGTTTGAAATGCAGACCGTGCTCGGTAATGACCCCGTTATCAAAAGGCTCTCCCAGCAACCACTCGGTGCTGCTGTCTTGCAGGTACCGGTGCTGCAGGAGCAGTGCATGGGCGCTGGATTCTAGCCATTGCGGCGATTGGCTCAGCGCGCCAAGGACTTCGCGCAATGCGGTCATTTCAGTTGCCGCTGGCTCTTTGAACAACGACACCAGCAACACGCCGTTTAGCCAGTCAGCCGTCACATTTTCCAGGCCCTGCCAACGTCGGCCCCGGCCGTGAAACAGGCGCCGGGCTTCGTCGGTGGTGGTGCTCAAGGCGTCGAGCAAGTGGACTTGCAGCAGGGACAATGCATCTGAATTCATAGCGAGATTTCGATCATTCATGAGCGCGCAGTTTAAGCGCAATCCAAAATACTGTGGGAGTAAGCTTGCTTGCGAAGGCAATGTCATGACCCCAGAAGATCTGCGACGGACGAGGTCGTGAATGAAGGGCTAATCAGGCAAACCGCGCCGCGTTCTTCGCAAGCAAGCTTACTCCCACAGTTTTGTGTGGGTTGCCCCAAATCCGGCGTCATCCCGAGATTCGGTGGGACCGAACTTGTTCGGGAAGCAGACGACGAGGTTTATCAGACATACCGCGGCGCTACCTATATCGCGCACAAGCTCGCCCACAGTGTCTTTGTATGTCTGAAGCTGTTTTGCGGATTGAATACCGAACAAGAAACACGGCAGTGGACTCCGAAGTAACTGGACGCTTGAGTCGGCAGTGGAGGGGGTCATGGCAGCGAAGGCCACTATCTGTTTTGTCGATAATGACCATTGACGTTTGGGACGGGGGTTTTTTTCGGAAGATGGCTCAGGATGGCGTTCTGCCAACCGAGGCACTTGGAGAAGTCAAATGAAGATTCGAATTGCAGCTCTGCTTGCCCTAGTCGTCGCCTTGGCAGGATGCGCTACCGGTACACCCGAGAACGCCGACAACAAGGATGGCGTGTTCAGAGCCGCCACCCAATCTTCCGGCGTTGCCTTGAAGCACACGCAATCGGTCGGTGTTGTTTTCAGCGAGAACACTGTGGCGAATCTGGCTTACCTCGAGCGTTACCACTCGGTGGCACAAGGCAGTCAGCAACTCGACGAAGAAATACAGAAAGCGTTCGTTTCAAGCTCCGACCCGACGTTGGCCATCGACTGGCTGAAGAGTTCATTGCAGGCCCAGTTCAAATCGGTTGATTTCTACGACAATCTAGACTCGCTGATGGCCGCACGACCTGATGTCATTGTGTTGCTGGACACCCAAAACGTGCTGGTTACCCCTCGCAGCCCGGATGTGCAGGCCAGTATTGTCGCCGAGTTTTTTGATGCTCAATTGAACTACATCGGTAAAGCCGAAGGTCACGCTGGCAAAAACCTCTCGCCAGTGTGGGCCATGAGCAAACCGGCGCCTGAAGTGGCCGCCGAGATCGATGGGCAGCGCGTGGTGCAGGTCGATGCGCTGCAACAGTTCGACGCCTCGCTCCACACCCTGATCAACGCAAAGTCTTGAATATCGATCAGCGAATCTTCAGCGGGCGTTCAAGCCCGCGATGATTCTTTTGATCAACGCCGCATGCCCGGCCTGATCGTCTGCCCGGGAAATCACCTGAACCACAATCGCGCGGGTACCTGATCCTGACAGGAACGTGGCATTCAGCGTGTGACCGCCGCCCATGGTGGCAGTGCTGTCTATCTCGCGAACGCCCAGACCCTTGACCGTCAATCTGTTTTCGCTGGTTTGCTTGAAGTCAGGCAGAGCAGCGCTTTGCTGACGGATGAAATCGGCTACTGAACTGTCGAGAAACTCATCATCGTTGTCACCCGTCTTGGTGCCGTTGGGCAGGGTTCTTTCAGCCGTGAGAATCACGCGCTTTTCTTCCTTGTTGGCGTACATTGTTCCTGTCGCCCCTGCCGTGCCGCTCTTTTCATTGCCATCCGACATCGCGGTGGCCACATACGTGGTGGGTAAGCTGAACGCAAATTTCCCACCCAACATCGAGACCTTTTGCACCGCGGCCGTCGTGGCCACAGGTTTGGTCGCGGCAAAGCTGCTCATACCGGTCAACAATACCGTCAGGCTCAGCGCCAGGACCGCAGTGTTTTTGCTGAAAAGCGACATTCAAATTTTCCTCATTGATAATGGGCAGCGCAGCGATGTGTTTGTAGCTCGTGGTTCGTAGTGAGGATGGCGTACTTCCACTGAAAAAAGCGTGAAAAAAACGCTGCACTTATGAGTCAATATTGTCCCTTCACCCGAATCGATCTGTGAAATCAACCGTCCATACTAAAGTGAAAGCGCCTGGCGCTAAAACGTACGCGCAGTTGACGGTGCTTCATCAAATAGTGAACCCCGACTGCTGCGGCGAGAAAACCTGAAGCAGCACCGATGCCGAGGGCCCAGCGTGGACCGTAAACGTCCGCAACCCAGCCCACGATGGGCGCACCCAATGGCGTGCCGCCCATTGCGATTGCCAGCAGGATCGCCATGACCCTCCCACGCATTTCAGGTTCGGTCGACAGCTGTACCAAGCTGTTGGCGGTGGTATTGAAGGTTTGCGCCGACACCCCGATGACGATCAGCGCGATGCCGAAAAGCCAATAATCGGGAATGATCGCAGCCACCGTCAGACCGACGCCGAAGACTGTCGCGCCGGCAAGCAATAGACCGATGTGTGGCCGTGCACGGCGAGCGGCAAGCAGTGCACCGATGACTGATCCAATCGCCATCATTGACGCCAGCAGTCCGTACTGGCCGGCCCCGATCTGGAAAACCGTGACGGACATGGTCGAGATGAAAATCGGAAAATTGAGGCCGAACGTTCCAATCAGAAACAACATGAATAAAGCGGCTTTGAGGTCAGGGCGTTTCCAGACATAGCGCAAACCTGCCAAGAAGCTGCCACGGGTTCTCGGTGCTTTAATGCTCCTATGCAGTTCGCCGACGCGAAGCATTCGCAGGGAAAAGATCACTGCGATGTAGGTGACCGAGTTGAGCAAAAATACCCAACCGGTGCCGATTGACGCGATAAGCCCACCGGCGATAGCGGGGCCGATCATGCGTGCGGCATTGAACGAGGTAGAGTTCAACGCCACCGCGTTCGACAAGTCTTCATCGCCCACCAATTCGGCGACAAATGTTTGCCTTGCGGGTGCATCGAATGCCGTGACGCAGCCCAGCAGCAGGGCGAATACGTAGACTGACCACAACTCTGCCCAGCCAGCCAGCGTCAGCAAACCCAGTCCGAGAGCGAGGACGGCCATGCACGTCTGGGTTGTCAGCAGGAGTTTTCGTCGGTCCAGACGATCAGCCGCCAAACCGGTCAGCGGCAGCAACAGCAACATGGGCCCGAACTGCAGCGCCATGACAATGCCGACTGCGGTCGCATTTTGGTGGGTGAGTTGGGTGAGCACCAGCCAGTCTTGCGCGGTGCGCTGCATCCAGGTGCCGACGTTGGATATGATCGCGCCGCCTGCCCACATGCGGTAGTTGTAATTGTTCAGCGAGCGGAAAGTACGGCTCATTAAGAGGGTTCCGAAAGCACAGCGAGTTGCAGACCGCCTATCCTACGCCAATGAGAATGTCTGAAGTGGCAGTAGCGGACACCTCCACCTGCCACATAGGATGTCCATCGATGGCCGTAACTGTACAGGGTGGACAATGAGCGCACCGGACAATAACGAGCAGGCGGTCGTGGGCGGCTGTGAACCCGCTGCCCCCGTGCGAAGGCTAAGCCTCGGTGCGCTGAACGGCAGCGTCGCTTTGCCCAAGGCCCGGCACTGGTTCCGGCGACTGTTGGCCTTCACCGGGCCGGGCTACATGGTCGCGGTCGGCTACATGGACCCTGGTAACTGGGCCACTGATATCGCTGGCGGCTCTCAGTTTGGCTATTTACTGCTGTCAGTGATTTTGCTGTCGAGCTTGATCGGAATTCTGCTACAGGCGCTGGCAGCGCGTTTGGGTATCGTCACCGGCATGGACCTGGCGCAAGCGTGTCGAGAGCAGTACAGCCGACCGGTGTGCATAGGGCTGTGGCTGGCCTGCGAATTGGCCATAGTTGCCTGCGACCTGGCTGAGGTGATCGGTACGGCCATTGCGCTCAACTTGCTGTTTGGTTTGCCTATGCTGTGGGGCGTCATTGTTTCTGTCGCCGATGTCTTTCTGATTCTAATGCTCATGGGGCGCGGCTTTCGGTCCCTTGAGGCGTTCGTGATTGCCTTGTTGACCATCATCTTCGTCTGCTTTGGGGTGCAGATGGTGCTGGCCCAGCCGTCCATCAGCGACATCATTGGCGGGTTCATTCCGCATACGCAAATAGTGACGGACCCCATTGTGCTCTACCTGGCCATTGGCATCATCGGCGCCACGGTTATGCCGCATAACCTTTATCTGCATTCATCCATTGTGCAGACCCGTGCCTATCCCCGAACCGTTGTCGGTCGCAGGGTCGGGCTGCGTTGGGCTGTGGTGGACAGCAGTGTGGCGCTGATGCTGGCACTGTTCGTTAACGCAGCGATCCTGATTACCTCGGCCGAGGTATTTAATAAGGCTGGGCGCACCGATGTCTTGGACATTGAACAGGCTTATCACTTGTTGTCGCCGATGTTGGGCGTTGGCGTGGCATCGACGTTATTTGCGGTGGCGCTGCTGGCATCGGGCATCAACTCCACGGTGACAGCAACCTTGGCCGGACAAATCGTGATGGAGGGTTTCCTCCAATTGAGGTTTCCAGACTGGGGGCGGCGGCTGCTAACACGTGGCCTGGCAATCATTCCGGTCATCATCGTGACCCTTCTGTATGGCCCCAGCGGCACCACCAAACTGCTGGTGTTCAGTCAGGTCGTGTTATCGATGCAGCTGCCGTTCGCGATTATTCCGTTGGTGCGATTCGTCTCCAACCAAACCCTCATGGGCGAGTTTGTGACGGGTCGTTGGCTGACCTTTCTCGCGTGGGGAGTCGCATTGGTCATTGTTGTATTAAACATAGAATTGTTGGTAATGACGTTCTATGGATGATGGCAAAACGAAACTATCTGATAGCAATTTAATTGCAGGCTGAGGTGCGGTTCTATGGGGCAAAGGCCATTTGTCAGGTTGTAATGATTTTCTCAAAACTTTTTAGCTGATGAAGATTCGTAAATGAAGCGGGGCTGCCCGCTGAGAGATTACAAATCAGAACAAGAGGATTAAATCATGCCTAACAATGAAAAATCGAACTCTGGCAATGTCTCCAATGACCGTGCCAAGGCTTCAGAGGCCGGCAAGAAAGGAGGCGAGAGCTCAACCAGCAGCACTTCCCAAAGTCGCGACAAGGCATCGGAAGCTGGGCGAAAAGGTCATGACACCAGCCACGGCGCAAATCGTAAAGCCTAACTAGGTTGTACGGGCGGGGGCCAACCCCGCCCTTACAGTTCAACCGATGTCACGGTATCCAATGGGGCATCGGCACGTTCTTCTCAGGAGGCGCTGTGACTTAATTTAGCGTGTCGACTGGACCTTTTTCCACGATAAGCAATCATTAGTGCATGAATACCAAAAAGGAAATGTGCATGCTTATCCGGTCTATAGCACTTGCCACTTTGTTCGCTGCTGTTGTCGGCCCTGTGCTGGCGGCTGACAGTGACGGCCCCTTGGCTCAGGATCGCGGGCATTCGCGGCCTTTGATTATCATAGCCCCCAGCTCTGTAGACCCCACTGTGGTCAGCATGAAAAAAGCGTTGGACGAACCGGCCAATCGCGCCGCTTTCAACGAACGCAATATGGTGCTTTACACCGTGCTCAACCTCATCGGCCAGCGCGACGGCAAAAATATGGATGCCCAGACCACTATGGCCCTGATCCGCGAGCTTAATTTGGGCGCTGGCGGTCAAGCCAAAGTGATTCTGGTGGGCAAAGACGGCGAAAAGAAACTTGAGCACTCCGGTCCCATTGATCCCAAAGAGCTGTTCAGTACTATCGACCAAATGCCGGCGCGCGAAAAAGAGGCTTCAGCACCCGCAGGCTCCGCGACGGCCCCCGATGCTGCGCCAGCGCAACAGAATGGCAAGGCCAGCAAAGCGACCAAAGCCGGGAAGGCGCCAGCTGCACCTCCAAAATCGCTGGATGACTGACGGCTTACTGGCTTGTTGAGGCAGCCTTGCGAGTCGAGCTGGCGCGCTTGGCGGCGGCCGGCTTACCTGATGCCGGTTTACGTTTTTTCTTCCATGCTGCTCCGGTACGCCCCGACGGGCTTGCCGGGCCACTGATGGTCAGTTGCAAACCAGTGCAGCGCGCAACTTGCTTGGTCATCCAGGCCGACTGTTTAGCGACGAAGTCTTCCAGGGTCATCTCGCCGCTTTGCACCATGTCTAATGCCTGCTCCCAAATCGCGGTAGTTCCGGGATCGGCGATTGCGCGAGGCACGGCGTCGATCAGGCTGAACGCAGCGGGGGAGGCCGCCAACGCTTTGCCGACCTTGTTCAGGTAACCGCGATCCAGCAACCCCTGGATGATGCCGGCCCGAGTGGCCTCGGTACCAATCCCGGTGGTGTCCTTGAGTTTTTGCTTGAGCCGGGGATCGCTCACCAGCTTTGCAACGTTTTTCATCGCCTTGATCAGATCGCCTTCCGTGAACGGCTTGGGCGGCTGAGTCCACAGATCTTTCAGCGTGACATTCTCGACAGCGCACTCCTGTCCCTCTCTAAGCGCGGGGAGTGCTTGAGGGGCGGGCGCTTCGTTGGCTTTAGTGGGCGCAAGCGCCTGAGGCAGCGCCCGTTTCCAGCCGGGTTCGACGATGCATTTTCCGACGGCACGCAATGCTTGCCCGGCGCAGTCAAAATCTGCCTGGGTTCGATCGTATTCATGATTGGGTAGAAATTGCGCCAGATAACGCGCCCGGATCAAGGTGTAGACGGCGCGTTGCTTACTCGCCAAACGTCCTAGGTCCACCGTGGCAGCCGTCGGGATGATGCCGTGGTGGGCACTGACCTTGGCGTCGTTCCAGGCCCTTGAGCGACGCTGTGGATCGAGATGCTTCATCAACTCAGCCAAGCTTGGATCGACACGGCCCAGGCCCGCCAATATTGACGGAGCCTCGCTGTGTTGACTCAGCGGCAGGTACCCGCAATCGCTGCGTGGGTAGGTGATGATTTTGTATTGCTCGTAAAGCGATTGTGCAATGTCGAGGGTTTCCTGTGCGCCCAACCCGAGCTTCTTCGAGCAGACCTCTTGCAACGTCCCCAAATCAAACAGCAGCGGCGGCGCCTCACGCATGCGCTCGGTTCGCAATTTCACTACCCGAGCATGGGTGGCGGTACTTAACGCTGCTGCCGCCTCTTTGGCCAATGCGGGGTTTTGGCAGCGGTCGTGTTCATCGCAGATGTCTTGCGGGGCAATCCACTGTGCGGCGAACGACGTACCTTCGCTTAGCAACTGCACCTCGATGGACCAATATGGGACCGGCACGAAGTCAGCGATGCTGCGGTCGCGGTCAACCACCAGGCGTAGCGTGGGCGTTTGCACCCGGCCTACCGGCAACACGCCTTGATAGCCCGATTGACGGCCAAGCAGGGTGAACAGCCGGCTCATGTTCATGCCGATCAACCAGTCTGCCCGGGAGCGGCCCAGGGCAGAATGGTAAAGGCTAAAGGTTTCCGCACCGGGCTTGAGCGCTGCCAAGGCCTTGCGAATGGAGGCATCATCCAGGGCTGAGAGCCACAAACGCTGAATGGGCCCGCGATAGCGGCAGTGTTCGACCAGTTCCCGGGCGATCATCTCGCCCTCACGATCGGCGTCGGTGGCGATGACCAGTTCCTGAGCTTCGCCAAGCAAGCGTTTCACGGCCTTGAATTGGCTGGCGGTTTTTGACTTGACCAGCATCTTCCATTTGCTCGGTATGATCGGCAAGTCTGCCAGCACCCAGCGTTTGTAGCGTTCGTCATACGCGTCAGGCGGTGCGGCCTCCAGCAGATGGCCGATGCACCAGGTTACCGTGATGTCCGACCCCAGCCAGCAGCCATCGCCGCGCCGGGTTGCACCGAGCACTTTGGCGATATCTTTAGCCTGAGAAGGTTTTTCGCACAGAAACAGCCGCATGTTTATCCATCTTTGAGTGCTGCGGGAAGAGCGTGCAGCATGCGCAGTGTTGACTCATCAGGCAAGCTTTATCT
>NZ_JAMFRV010000298.1 GCF_026224925.1 Pseudomonas sp.
GGCGTGGAAAGCTTGATCGAACACCCAGCGATCATGACCCACGCCAGCATCCCCGCCGAAACTCGTGCGCAGTTGGGTATTGGCGATGGGTTGGTGCGGTTGTCGGTGGGGGTTGAGGATGTGGAGGATTTGCGGGCTGATTTGGCGCAGGCGTTGGGCCGGGTTTGAGTAGTTAGTTGGATTGAGTTTCGGTTTCGCTCATTGGCAGTCCTCTTGTCGATGCTATCTGGAAGAACCCAAAAGGGGACGCATTAGTTTTTGATTAAATAAATGCGTCCCCTTGTCCTGTCCACCCTTTGGGGTGCAGCTCATCAAGCCATCAAGTGCGCCCCACGGAACCTGTGACCGGTAGATTGCCCAGCAACTTTAGCCCGGTAGTCTTCACGAAAGCCTCATAGTCCATCGGCTTCTCGATACGGGTTTCAGCATTGGGCAGAACGTAGGCCCAAGCACGCTTGGACGATGTGTCGTAAACCAGCTTGAACAGACGGGTCGGCACCCAGACTTTGTTGTCGCCGATGGTGCTGTGGTCTTGGTCAAAGAGCGGCCCGGTAAAGACAAAAACGTTGCCATCGGCTCGCTTGGCAAACTTCCTGACATCAGACTCGACCTTACTCCAGATCTTCCGGTTGTTGGTGGGGTCTTGCGGCACCATGTTCGACAGCGCAAAGGATTGGGCCATTGCATTGGGGTTCGGTGCATCGGCAGCCGGGGATTGATGGCCACGGTCCACGGCCGGATGTTGGCTACGGTAGTCGCTCAACTCTGCCCGCCCACTCTCGGGGATGCGTGGGTCCGGGTAGAACTGGTTGGTGCGCTGCTCCCCTTTGGCATCTTGCAACTGGGCTGCATTAAGGCGTTCGACCACTACCAGCGGCGTCTTGCTGGTTTGCGAGTACAACACCGCAAAGTTGTCGGAACACAAAGCCAAGGGCTTCATGGTTGCAGGCACAGTGGCCGTGTTGATCGGTTGCGCTGCGGGGAACAGATCTGCGCAGCCGTCAAACGATGTCTGTTTCTGCTTATTTGAATAGAGTTCCAGGGCTGCGCTCTGGCTGATCGAGCCCGAGTGGGATGCCTGTGCATGATGCGGCGTGGGCGGATTGATGAGGTCCAACAGACCACGGGCTTCTGCCCCGGTCGAGAGCAAGACAAGGGCCGACAGCCCAACTGCAATTTTGCGTAGGTGCATGCTTTAAATCTTCGAATTGGATTGAGGGGTAAACGTACGACGAGTCCCGATTCACGGGATCAAGTGGAGGCGATTGCGGATTATATTGCGGCGAGCATGCTTTCACTGTCCTTGATCAAAATACCGATGCGGATCCGGTAGGCTCCGAGTGGTACGACCGCTGAGGGTCGTGCGGGGATTATTGACCATTGCACATCAGATTAGTGCTAAGCAGCGTTTACATTTTACGCGCCAATGCTCGCCGCTCGGCGACTGTTCATACAAACCTGGACCGCGCTCAAGCCAGCAGTTCGATGATCCACCGGGCCTGCCGGGCGATGTCTTGCACCTTCTCCTCGGGAACGGCCTGCCGCGCCCGGGCGAAGTTGCTCAGGGTCCGCCGCTTGTGGCGCAGCATGCGCTGCCACTTGACCAGGAACGCAGGGCTGCGTGCCTGCATCTGCAGCGGACCGAAGTACAGCTCCTCGGCGGTATACATCACCGGCCCGGTGCGTTCGGCGACGATGATTTCGTAGTCGAAGCGGTTTTCCCGCAGCACTTCCTCGCAGAGGATGCGGTAGCCATTTTCCATCAGCCATTGGCGCAGTGGCTGCTCGCCGCCGTTGGGCTGCAGGATCAGGCGCTCCCGGCCGCTCAGGCGCGCCTTGCCGCTGTCGAGGATGTCGCGGATCGTCTCGCCGCCCATGCCGCAGATGCTGATCACCGTGATCCCGTCTCCCGGCTCGATCGCCGCCAGGCCATTGGCCAGGCGCACGGTGATCCGCTGGTCCAGGCCGTTCTCGCGCACGGTACGTTCGGCCGCGCGGAACGGCGTCAATGCCACCTCGCCGGCCACTGCCGCCGCGATGACGCCACGGCGCATCAACGCCACCGGCAGGTAGCCGTGATCCGAGCCGATATCGGCCAGGTGCGCACCTGCTGGCACATACCCCGCCACGCGCTCCAGGCGCATGGACAATGTCTGTTCGTTCAACTGCAGTTCCTTTTCGGTAACACCTTGGCCATCGTATTCCTCGCTCGTCAAAAAGGTACGGTGCCCGTCTCTCATCGTCCAACCATCGCCGAAAGCATAAACGGCCGACACGTAACTGGCATCCCCTATTGAAGGATTGGAGGAAGCCCTGCAATGTCGCTTTGGCTCGTGTCATTAAAAGGTGCGCGATGTCAGTCCGGTACGCGTCAAAATCCTGGAGTTAAACACGCTGGATGGTGCTGGATTTCACTGGTTCCCGCTGGAGCGAAAATGAGTGGGTCGAGCACCCC
>NZ_JAMFRV010000299.1 GCF_026224925.1 Pseudomonas sp.
GCGCTGCAGAAATCGCCTCCAACGAAGCCAATCTCAAGCAAATCGGCGAGCACCTACGCGCTCTGCACAAAGCGGCGGGCGGGTTGGAGTTACCGTAACGCACGCCAAACCCTCTTTAGGAAATCTCACCCCTCGAAAGCTGACTGAAAGCTTGTCCCTTTAGGATCGCCTCCGTCGCCGACACAAGATCGGCCGCTGAACAACAAAACCTATAAAAACGGTGATCCTGATGTCCGCAAGTGTCCGCCTGTATGGCCAATCCCTGCCTGTTGTATTCCCATGCTGACCTTCCTTGGCTTCACCATGGTCATTACGTTCATGTCCCTGATCATGAGCAAACGCCTGTCGGCCTTGATCGCTCTGATTCTGGTCCCCATCGCTTTCGCCCTGTTTGGTGGTTTCGCCGCCGGCATCGGCCCAATGATGCTCGAAGGCATCACCAAGCTCGCGCCCACGGGCGTGATGCTGATGTTCGCCATTCTGTATTTCGCCCTGATGATCGATTCCGGTCTTTTCGACCCGGCAGTACGCCTGATCCTCAAGCTGGTAAAAGGGGACCCGGTCAAGGTTTCAGTCGGCACAGCCGTGCTTGCGCTCGTGGTGTCGCTCGACGGTGATGGCGCCACCACCTACATGATCTGTGTTGCGGCCATGCTGCCCCTGTACAGCCGTGTGGGCATGAGCCCGCGAATCATGGCCGGCTTGATCATTCTGGCCGGTGGCGTGATGAACATGACGCCTTGGGGCGGTCCAACCGCACGGGCGGCCAGCGCCCTGCATGTCGACCCTTCGGATATCTTCGTGCCGATGATCCCGGCAATGCTCGTGGGCGTCGTCGCTATTCTGTTGATCGCCTATGCCTACGGTAAGCGTGAACGGGCTCGCTTGGGTGAACTGCACTTGACGGGCGATGACGTCGACCACAGTGAAATCAGCGTTTCGCAGTTCCCGGAGGCCCGTCGTCCGAAACTGATCTGGTTTAACGGCTGCCTAACCCTCGCGTTAATGGCGGCTCTGGTCGCCGGCCTGCTACCGTTGCCCGTCCTGTTCATGATCGCGTTCAGTATCGCGATGATTGTTAACTATCCTTGCCTGCAAGCGCAAAAAGACCGTATCGCAGCCCATGCAGGCAGCGTTCTTGCAGTCGTCGGGTTGATCTTCGCCGCCGGTATCTTTACCGGTATTCTGTCGGGCACCGGCATGGTCAAGGCCATGTCCGAAAGCCTGTTGGCAGTGATCCCGGATGCGCTCGGCCCCTACCTCGCAGTGATTACTGCACTGGTCAGCATGCCGTTCACCTTCTTCATGTCCAACGATGCTTTCTACTATGGCGTACTACCGATCCTCGCCGAAGCGGCCAGTCACTACGGCATCACACCCCTGGAAATGGCCCGCGCATCGATCGTCGGTCAACCCGTGCATCTGCTAAGCCCCTTGGTGCCGTCGACCTACCTGTTGGTGGCATTGGCCGGCATCGAATTTGGCGATCACCAGCGCTTTACCCTCAAATGGGCAGTTCTGGTTTGCCTGTGCATAATGTTCGCCGCATTGCTGATGGGGATATTCCCGTTCTACAGCAGTCTATGAAGCTGACGATTCACCCCCAAAGGCCGCGTGAAAGTGCGGGAAACGGGGCTTAACCGCTTAAAGGATTACTTATGGAATGGCTGACCAACCCTGAAATCTGGGTTGCCTTCTTTACCCTGACCGCCTTGGAAATCGTCCTCGGCATCGACAACATCATCATGATCTCGATCCTCGTCAGCCGCATGCCTAAACCCATGCAGCCGCGCACGCGGATTTTTGGTCTGGCGCTGGCCATGGTCACCCGGATCTTGCTGCTGTTGTCGATCACGTGGGTCATGCGCCTGACTGCAGACCTGTTTGTGGTTGCCGGCCAGGGTATTTCCGGGCGCGATCTGATTCTGTTCTTTGGTGGCCTGTTCCTGCTGTGGAAAAGCTCCCAGGAGATTTATCACGGTTTGGAAGGCGAAGAAGAATCCACCAGTGAGCCAAAGGGCAAGGGCGGTCAGTTCTTCTATACGATCATCCAGATCGCAATTATCGATATCGTGTTCTCGCTTGATTCAGTGATTACAGCCGTCGGCATGGTTTCCAACGTACCAGTGATGATCGCCGCTATCGTCGTGGCAGTACTAGTGATGATGGCGTGCGCCGGGGTTATCAGTGACTTCATCGATAAGCATCCCTCGCTGAAGATGTTGGCGCTCTCATTCCTGATCGTGGTCGGCGTGGTGTTAATTTCGGAAGCATTTGGCGTACATGTGCCCAAGGGCTACGTGTATTTCGCCATGGCCTTCTCGCTGGCGGTTGAAGCCATTAACATAAAAATGCGCACGTCTATGGCGAAAAAGAAAAAGCCCAGCGAACCTGTCAGACTGCGCAAAGACACCCTCGGCTAATTAATAACTGCCGACAACAGATAAACGGGGCATCGAGTGCCCCGTTTTGCATTGCATTTCAATTCACTGATTTATGACAGTTTTGTTTCAAAGACACTATCGCGTATGCGATGCTGGCGCTAAGGCCACAAGCCGACTAAAGCTTAGGAGAGCGCTAGAAAAGCCCGTTAACACCTATCGCGCTCGCTTCATGCTGCACCTTTCATTTCTCACCCGGCTCGGGTGACCTCAGGGGGCCTTTTTATGCTAACCCTGCTCGATTTGTTATCCGCCGTGACCCTGCTGATTTGGGGTACGCACATCGTCCGTACCGGCATCCTCCGCGTGTATGGCTCACAGTTACGCCGCATACTCAGCCAGAACATGTCCAAGCGACCTCTGGCGTTCATTGCCGGTATCCTCGTCACAGCGCTGGTACAGAGCAGCAATGCCACCGCCATGCTAGTGACGTCGTTCGTTGGCCAAAGGCTCATGGCCTTGACCCCGGCGCTGGCAATCATGCTCGGCGCGGACGTCGGTACGGCACTGATGGCGCGGGTCCTGACCTTCGACCTGTCCTGGCTATCACCGCTGCTGATCTTCTTGGGCGTGATTCTGTTTCTCTCGCGCAAGCAAACCCGCGCCGGGCAGCTCGGACGGGTCGGCATCGGCCTGGGGCTGATCATTCTTGCCTTGCAGTTGATTGTCACCTCGGCGGCACCAATCACCCACGCATCAGGGGTGAAAGTACTGTTCGCCTCGCTGACCGGCGACATCATGCTCGACGCCCTTATTGGCGCCATGTTCGCCTTGATTTCGTACTCCAGTCTTGCTGCGGTGCTGTTGACTGCAACCCTCGCGGGTTCCGACATCATCAGTTTGCCGGTGGCAATTGGTCTGGTCATTGGCGCGAACATCGGCAGTGGCTTGTTGGCGTTCTTAAGCACCAGTATGCAAAACGTTGCCGGCCGACAAGTCGCTCTCGGTAGCCTGCTGTACAAGCTTATCGGTCTGCTGCTGATCATTCCCGTCCTCAATCCGTTGGTGGCGTGGATGGACTCACTGGATTTCAGCCCGCAAAGTCTGGTGATCAGCTTCCACGTGTCCTACAACACGCTGCGCTGTCTGCTGATGTTGCCCAGCGTTGGCCCAATGGCACGCCTTTGCGCTTGGCTGCTGCCTGAGCGCCCAGAAACCAGCGGCGTGGCGAAACCCCGACATCTGGACGCCACCGCACTGGTGACACCTAGCTTGGCGCTGGCCAACGCCGTGCGCGAAACCCTACGCTTGGGCGATTTGATCGAAAGCATGCTCAACGCCATGCAGGAAGTGCTGCGCGGCACGCAAACCTCCGTCACGGCGCAAATGCGCAGCCTAAACGACGACGCCGAAGCGCTGTACAACGCGATTAAACTGTATCTGGCCCAAATGCCTCGCGAAGACTTGGGCGAGCAAGACAGCCGGCGTTGGGCAGAAATCATCGAACTGGCGATCAACCTTAAACTGGCCAGCGACCTGATTGAGCGCATGCTGCGCAAAGTCCAGCAACAAAAGACCTCTCAGCGGCGCTCATTCTCCGAAGTAGGCCTTGAGGAACTGTCTGGGTTGCACAGCCAGTTACTGTTGAATTTGCGTCTGGGCTTGTCGGTATTTGTCAGCGCCGACCCGGAAAGCGCCCGGCAATTGCTTCGTGAGAAGCGCAGGTTCCGCGCCCAGGAAAGACGTTTGGCGCATGCCCATGTCAGCCGTCTACAGCGCAAGGTGGTGCAGAGTCTGGAAACCAGCTCACTGCACCTGGAGTTGATCGCCGACATGAAGCGCCTTAACTCGCTATTTTGCAGCAGCGCCTATGCGGTGCTTGAAACATCAGACACCGGGGCGTTGCCCAGCGACGCCGGAACCGAACAGCCGTTGTGAACGACCCCGGGCCAATAAAGTCTGTTAAAGATATCGGCCCGCAAGGAAGCCCGCGTTATGCGTTGCCTGCTGTTTGTTTGTCTGTTCCTGATTTCTGCAGTTTCAATGGCCCTGGATCGTTATCAGCTTGAGGGCTACGAGTTACCCAATGGCCTGCAAATTCTGCTCAAACCCGGCTATGACAAAGGTCATGTCGCCATCCGCCTAGTGGTCGGCGTCGGGTTTGACGACTTCGGCTGTAATGAGAAAGAGCTCCCACACCTGCTTGAACATCTTCTGTTCAGCGGCATTGATGATCGCGGGGAAGGTGGCCTTGAGGAACGCATGCAAGCATTGGGCGGTGAATGGAACGCCTTCACCAGCAGCGCCGATACCACCTTCGTTATCGAAGCGCCGGCCCGCAACCAACGGCAAGTGCTCGATTTATTGATGGGCATCCTGACCCGCAGCCGCATCAATCAAAACACCCTGGATGCGGCCAAACGCATCGTTGAGCACGAAGACGGCGGCCACTACTCACACCTGCAGCGCTGGCTCGATCACAAAGACCTTGGCCACAACGCCAGCAAGCAGTTAGCTGTTGAACTCGGGCTGAACTGCGCAGAGCGACCCGATATCGAGTCGTTGACCCTAGAGCAGGTTGAAAAAGTGCGCACCGGCTGGTACGCAGCCAACAACATGACATTGATCGTGGTCGGTGACCTTGATCGCCTGTTGCCGGCGTATCTGGAGCGCACTTACAGCCAGCTCATCGCGACTGAACCCGGCGACCATCCACCCCTTCCAGGCATCAGCCATGAGGCGGATGCAGAACGCACGCTGGCCAAAGGCGGCGTGGGCGAGGGCGCTCGTTTGCATTGGTTTTTCCCAGAGCCGGTGCTGGAGAAGCAGCATGATGAAACGTATGAACTGCTTCAGGACTACCTTGATTGGGCGCTGTACAGCACGTTGCGCCTGGAGGACGGCCTTTCTTACGGACCATGGAGCGAGCGTGAAGTCTTTGGCGACACCGGCTTCATGAGCTTGAACGCAGACCTTGATCGCGGTGATATCGATCAGGCAAAGC
>NZ_JAMFRV010000024.1 GCF_026224925.1 Pseudomonas sp.
CGTTGCTCGGCCCTAACGAATGGCCGTTGCTACCTAATTTCAAAGAGTCGGTGCAAGCCTATTACGCGGCGGTATTTGCGTTGGGCCGCCGATTGTTCGATGGGTTCGCACTGGCATTGGGCCTTGAAGAGGGCTATTTCGATGCAATGGTCACGCGCCCGCCGTCAAAACTGCGCTTGATCCATTATCCATTCGACGGCGACGCCCAAGACGCGCCCGGTATTGGTGCGCACACCGACTATGAGTGCTTCACGATATTGCTTGCCGACCAGCCCGGACTTGAAGTGATGAACGATCAGGGCCAGTGGATCGACGCGCCACCCGTGGAAGGCGCGTTCGTCGTCAACATCGGCGACATGCTGGAGGTGATGACCGCTGGTACGTTCGTTGCAACAGCTCATCGGGTCAGGACGGTGAGCCAGGAGCGTTATTCCTTCCCGCTGTTCTACGCCTGCGACTTTCACACGCAGATCAAGCCATTGCCCAGCTTCGCGCAGGCGGGTAAGGACTACGAAGAAATCGCCATCGGTGAGCACATGTTCGGCCAAGCGTTGCAAACCTATCAGTACTTACGCAAGCGGGTGGAGAACGGCGAAATCATGTTGCCGGAAAAAGCCCGTAAACCGTCGAGTTTCGGGCACCTGAAAAACCAGGCTCCGGACGCGCTGTAAATGCAGCTCCGTAACGATTCATTTGATCAATGCAGCCCTTTCCCCACTGTGGAGTCACCGACGATGCGCAACAAGAACAACACTGCAGTTCGCTTGACCGTACTGGCCGTCGCCCTCCTCGGCGCGACCGTAGCGCATGCGGCGACTACCGTGACACCGGGCCAGTTTAAGGTGGGTATGGAGATTACTTATCCACCGTTCGAGTCCTATGACAAAGACAAGAACGTGGTCGGCTCTGACCCTGAGTTGTCCACACTGCTGGGCAAGCACATGGCCCTCAAGACTGAGTTCCTCGACACCAAATTTCCTAGCCTGATCCTCGGCCTGAACTCCGGCCATTACGATGCGATCATTTCCGGGATGTACATCACCCCGGAACGTCAGACTCAGGCGCAGACCATCGCTTACGCCAAAACCGGCGCGGCGATCATGGTTCTTAAGGACAGCACGATTAAACCGAAAGTCCCGGAAGACCTCTGCGGCCTGAAAGTGGGTCTGGAGAAAGGCACCACGTGGGTAGCCCAGTTCAACAAGTTGTCCGCTGACTATTGCGTGCCAAATAAAAAGGGCGCCATCGCTGTCAGCGAATTTCCTTCCGCACCGGAAGTTACCCAAGCGCTGCTGTCGGGTAACGTTCAGGCCCAAGTTGAAATCGACGGCGCGGCTGGGATGATCGCCGAACGCACCAAAGGCCGTGTGGTAGTGAGCACCGAACATTCTATCTATCAGCAAACGTTGGGCATCTTCGTCAAGAAAGGTAACGACGAGCTGTATAAAGCGTTGCTGACAGCATTTGACGAGACCAAAAAATCCGGCGAATACGCGGCCCTGTTGAAAAAATACAACCTCGAAGAACCAGCCAACTGATTTCTCTCCCCGTTTGACCCGCCGGCTTCCCATGAAGCCGGCAGCTTGAGGTGTGCATGCAATTCGAATGGTCTTATTTTTTTTCTTTGTTCTCGGTGTGGGATTTTTGGGAAGCGTGCATCACCGTTATAGAACTCAGCGCCTTGGCCTGGTTCATCGGCATGGTGCTCGGGTTCCTGTTGGCTTCGGCCAAGCTGTCGACCTCACGCTGGCTGCGCATACCGGCGTCGATTTATATTTGGTTTTTCCGTAGCGTCCCGCTGTTGGTGCTGGTGGTGTTCGTCTACAACCTGCCGCAGCTGTTTCCGATTACCCGTGAAGTGCTGTCCAACCCATTTTATTCCGGCCTATTCGCGCTGGTCGTGACCGAAGCTGCGTACATGGCGGAAATCCATCGCGGCGGTTTGATTTCGGTGGCGAAGGGGCAAAAAGAAGCAGGTCGTGCCTTGGGCATTGGTCTGATCGGCCTACAACGGCTGATCGTGATCCCACAGGCTTTTCGGATTTCCCTTCCAACGCTGATCAATGAATACATCACCGTGGTCAAGCTGACATCGCTGGTGTCAGTGATCTCCTTGACAGAGATCCTGACCGTCGGCCAGCGCCTGTATGCGACGAACTTTCTGGTCATGGAAACCCTGTCAGCGGTGGCGGTGTATTACGTGCTGATCGTTACGGTGTTCGGTTGGTTGTTGCAGCGCCTGGAACAGCATCTGGAAATGAATAACCGCATCCCGCAAGCCCTTGATGAAGCTGGGCTGAGCACGCTGCGAGCGACCCTGACCTCGCAGCCTTCGTTGGTTCGCTCACATGTGGGCCCAGGTGCGGCACCCGCGTTGCAGTTGAAAAACATCCACAAAAGTTACGGCCAGCATGATGTGCTCAAGGGCATTGATCTTGACGTTCGCGCCGGTCAAGTGATCTCCATCATCGGGCCGTCCGGCTCGGGCAAGACGTCACTTATTCGGACGATTAACGGCCTGGAAAGCATTGATCAGGGAGAGATTATTCTGTTCGGCGAGAGCTTTATCCGCGCGGGCGCCCTCCCCAATAGTCTGCACATCCGCCGTGGCGTGCAGCGGATCGGTATGGTGTTTCAAAGTTTCAACCTGTTCCCGCACAGAACCATCATCGACAACATCACCATGGCCCCGCGCTACCACGGTCAAGAACGAGCGCAGAGCGAGCAGCGGTCCTACGCGTTACTGGACAAGGTCGGTCTGTTGGCTCACGCGCACAAGTACCCGCATCAACTGTCCGGCGGTCAGCAGCAGCGCGTTGCTATCGCTCGCGCACTGGCGATGGACCCGCAGATCATGCTGTTCGATGAGCCTACTTCTGCCCTCGATCCCGAGCTGGTGGGCGACGTGTTGAATGTCATCCGCGACTTGGCCAAAGAAGGCATGACCATGCTTATCGTTACCCATGAAATGGATTTCGCGATGTCGATTTCTGACCGAGTGATCTTCATGGAAGACGGCAATATTCAAGTGGACGCCGCGCCCAAAGTGATCCGCGCGCATGACGCCGGGGATCGGGTGCGCAAGTTTATGGGGTTGGTGCACTGAGTCACTGTAGAAGCTGCCGAAGGCTGCGATCTTTCGGTCGCTCGCCAACGAGCTGTGCCCTATAACGGCCTAGGGCTATAAACCCAACATCAACCCACTAAGCCGTTTAACCTTGCGTTTGATGGCGTCTTCAAACACGCCGGCGCGGGGTTCGATGAGGCTGAACCAGTGCTTGGCGCGGGTGATGCCGGTGTAGATCAGCTCCTTGGTTAGCACTGGGTTTAGCGCCTCAGGAAGAATCAACGCAGTGTGAGCAAACTCTGAGCCTTGGGATTTATGCACGGTCATGGCGTACACCGTTTCGACATCATTCAGACGACTCGGCAACACAAAGCGCACACCGCCGCTGCCGTCGTTGCGGGGGAAGGCGACGCGTAATACCTGACGATTATTACCATCCCCTTCGCGCTCCGGTAAACGCAGGGCAATACCGATGTCGCCGTTCATCAAGCCCAAGCCGTAATCGTTACGCGTCATCAGTACCGGGCGGCCTTCGTACCAGTGCTGATCGCTATCGATCAGGCCCGCGTTGAATAGCGCATGGGTGATGCGCTGGTTCAGACCTTCGACGCCCCACGGTCCCTTGCGCACGGCGCACAACAGTTGGAAAGAGTCGAACGCTTCAAGTACCGAGCGTGCCCATAACGTCCAGCACGGGTCTTCAAGTGCCACGCCTGCGGCCGGTCGTTGTTCAGCGAGCACACCCAGATAATGCCGATAACCTTGCGGCCCTTCGGCGCCTTGGCTATGCCCGTCGATCAACAAGCGTTCAAACGCGTGGTCCTGCTCGCCTTTCAATGCCAACGCAAACAGATCCTTGTGGGTCCGCGCCGCAAGCAACGTCCGTGCATCATCGGCCTGCTGCTGATTGACCAATCGGGACAATTGACCAATGCCACTGCCCTGCACAAATCGCCGAGAGTGCCGCAGCATCACCACTTGCTGCGCCAATGGAAATTGCGTGGCGTCACCCTGCTGCAGACCACTACGGCTCAAATCTTCGCCGCTGACGGCTTGTAACCAGGCTTGGGTTTGCGGGCTATACCGTCCAGCTTCGGCATCGCGACAGAGATCACCCAACACGGCGCCCGCCTCTACCGAGGCAAGTTGGTCTTTATCGCCGAGCAGAATCAGGCGCGCGCGGGGCGGCAATGCATCCAGCAGATTCGCCATCATCTCTAAGTCGATCATCGACGCCTCGTCGACCACCAACACGTCCAGGGGTAACAAGTTACCGGCGTGATGGCGGAAGTGTCGGGTGCCGGGGCGGCTGCCTAGCAAGCGGTGTACGGTAGTGACCTCGCTGGGAATTTTCTGCCGAACGGCTTCCGCCACTTCCAACGACTGCACTTGGTGACTGATGGATTCGGTGAGCCGCGCCGCGGCTTTGCCGGTGGGCGCTGCAAGACGAATCCGCAATGGTTGGCCACTCTCCACGGCGGGCGCTTGCAGCAACGCCAACAGGCGAACCACGGTGGTGGTTTTACCGGTGCCGGGACCGCCGGTGATGATACTGAAGGCCCCCCGAGTAGCCAAAGCGCAGGCGAGTTTCTGCCAGTCGATCAAGGCATCTGGTGCAGGATTGGCGGCACCGAATAACGCATCAAGCCGCTGCGCCAAGTCCACGGGCGCCGCTTCCTGCTGCGCCAGACGCTGACGCAACGCGCTATCGATGCGCCGTTCGTAGCTCCAGTAGCGGCGCAGGTACAGACGCCGATCTGACAATACCAAGGGTTTCTGCGCAGCCACCTCGCTGTGATCGTCGGCTTGCGCGACCAAGGTGCTGGCGGCCAAGGCCTGGCACCAGGCGCCACCGTCCAACGCCACCAGTAACTGCGACGGCAACAACATCGGACCGATTTGCGCGTCGCCTTCGGGTGGCAGCGACAGTGCGAAATCGGGTTCTTTCAGGGTTTCATACAGGTCTAGGCACACATGCCCGTGACCTAATTGATGGCTGGTCAAGGCGGCCGCGAGCAATACCAACGAGTCCGCGTGGGGGTCCAGTTCGCTGAGAAACGCGACAAAAGCCCGGTCAAGGGCACGCAACCAGCCGCGTTCGACCCAACGTTCCAGCAACAACAGCAGGTCGTCGACCTGACTCAATGGCGTCAACGCGGACAAGCTTTGCGCGTCCAGTGGGGTAGGCAACAGTTCGGCGAATGAGCGACTCATGCGGGCTCTCCTGACAGTGCATCTTCCTGAGGCAACGTGTTGCCTTGAAACAGTTGGTCCAGCCCTTCGATCAACTCACGTGGCGGGCGGGTGAAATAGAGGCCCTGGGTCGGCGCTCGGCTACCGCGCAAGAACAGATACACCGCGCCACCCATGTGCTGGTCATAGTCGTAGTCAGCCAAGCGTGCTTTGAGCTGGCGATGCAGGGCCAGCAAATACAGCACGTATTGCAGGTCGTAACGGTTGTCCAGAATCGAAGCGATCATCGCCTGCTCGGTGTAGGCATCGTCGTCAACGCCCAGCCAGTTGGATTTGTAATCAGCCACGTAATAACGCCCTTGGTGCTCGAACGTCAGGTCGATAAAGCCTTTGAACATGCCGTTCAGCGAGACCGTTTCCGCTGCAGCCCGAGGTGCGCCGTGGTGGGTATAGCGGCGAACCAAGGCGTCCATTTGTTTCACGTCGACCTTGTGACAGGCGAACCAGAACTCCATTTCGATGCGGTACTGGTTCGGCTGATCCAGGGCACTGAGGGACACCGGCTGATCATCTGCCGCCAAACGCAGGGGCATGTTGAGGAGGTGCTGCATCCAATCGGTCAGCGTTGTGATCCAGCCCTGCCAACCACGGCGGTTGCAGCGACTGCCAACGGCCTTTTCAATCTTGACCGGATCGGCTGCAACCACAGAAAAGCGTTCACCGCCGGCCCACTCCAGCAATCCATGAAGGAAAGTCCCGGGGTTTGGGCCGCGTGGGAAACGATGGATATCGCCGCCGCTCACCAATACTTCGCGCGGAGCGTCGGGGTCGAGTCGCTCATCGTCGAACAGCTTTTGCGCTTGCGGGCTGTCGGGGGATTCATCGCCATCGGTGATGGTGTCGCCTATTCGCAACGCACTGTAGGAGGCAATCCACCAGTTTTCGGCGGCGCGTCGTTTTGGTTGGCGCGGCTTGAGCAATATTGCGTTGTTCTGCGGCGGGCTGAAAATGTCAGCGGTGGCGACTGGCAACGGCATGACATCAACTGCCGAGCAGCCCTGCGCCAAGTCCCGAAGCCAGATCGCGAGCGCCGTGGATTCAGCCAACGGCGCTCCGCCACCGAGCAAATAACCCAACGCTGAAAGGTGCAATACCGAGCCACTGCTGTTGCCGCGCTTAAGATCAGTCACGCCGAGGTAGCACGCGTATTGCGCGCGAGTCAGGGCCACGTATAGCAGCCGTAAATCCTCAGCGAGACGCTCGTCGTCGGCCTGCTCAATCAAGGCTGCGGTGGGATGCAGACTGACCTGTGCTTTGCCATCGACGTCGTGGAAATGCAGCGGCAAGCGACTGCCGTCCACCGGTTTCGACGAACAAATAAATGGCAAGAAAACCAAGGGATATTCCAAGCCTTTGGACTTGTGGATGGTCACAACTTTGACCAATTGCTCGTCGCTTTCCAGGCGCAGAATTTGCTCTTCACCGGCTTGGCCGGACAACGCCAAGTGCTCGCCGAGATGACGAATGAGTGCCTGTTCGCCGTCCAGTTCCGCTGCGGCTTGCTGCATCAGTTCAGAAAGATGCAGCAGGTTGGTGAGGATACGTTCGCCATCGTTGCGGCGGACCAGCGCCTGCGGCAGCTGAAAGTCGTGCAGCAAACGACGCAGCATCGGCAGCACGCCTTGGGTGCGCCAAATGGCCCGATAACCACGGAACTGCATGACTCGCGCTTCCCACGCCAATTCGTCTTGATTCAGACGTTCCAGTTCGGCCAGCGACAGGTTCAGCGTGATACAGGCCAGCGCCCCGCGTAACGTGCGCTCGGAGTCCGGCTCGGCGCAGGCCTTGAGCCAAGCCAGCAAGTCGTGGGCTTCTTGCGCGGCGAACACTGAATCCTTGTCGGACAGATACACGCTGCGCACGCCCCGGGCCGACAACTCCCCGCGTACGGCCTGCGCTTCTTTACCGTCACGCACCAGAATCGCGATGTCGGCCGGCAATACACCGCGCAGTGTTTCGCCCGGCTGCGCGAACCCGGCACTGCCTTGCTGGCCTTGGATGAGCAGACGCGCTATCTCGCTGGCGCAGGTGGCC
>NZ_JAMFRV010000025.1 GCF_026224925.1 Pseudomonas sp.
GGCAGCTGGAAAGTCACCCCCTTGCCGATTACCGGAATGTGCCGGTAATCGGCATAACCGGGATAGGTCACAAACAGGTTGGAACCGGTACGAATGGTTTCACGAACCCCAGGGTGCAGCTGTTGGGTTGCCGGGTCGATGAAGCGCAGTTCGAGTTCGGTGTGGCGTTTTATCTTCACCGATCCCCATGCGGTGTGAACGCCTGACTTGAGATTTTCACCGTGGGTGAATGCGTTGTCCTCGAAACGTGAGCGGGACAAGGCGACACCGGGTTGCAGGCTGCGATCAAAGGACGCCTTGACCATGAACAAGTAGTTATCGCCAGACTCCGGATAAATATGGCCCGCTTCGCGCTGAATCAAATCCCCCAGCACATCGTTCGGCACCCGCGCGCACAAACAACCGATGACCTTATTGTTAAGGAACAGCGGCTGATAAAACATCAGGGTGATTTCATCATGGAAGCGTGAAGTCGAAGGACCAATCTTCAGGGTCAACGGATCGCTGTAAGGGCCATGCAGGAACGGGGCTTTCAAGCCTTCGGCCAATGCAAGTGGGTTCAGGTCTTTGCTTTTACAATGCGCTGGCCACGTCGAGGCAAGTACCTCACCGTGGATATCGACCACAAATAACTCAGACAAGTCAGACGCCTGATTAAGCTTTTCCTTGAGCATCGTGCTGTCAATTTGAGTGAGGTCGCCTGCAAGGTTGCTGCTCACTTCGCCCAAGTGATCCCAGTATTCCTGGGCCCAGCGCTGAAGCAATTTGACGCGGGTTTGGGCGATGGATTCAAAGGTTTGTTCAATGACCGGATAAAACGTTTTATTCAATCGGCATGAACGAAGCATAGCGATTTTTCCGGTCTTGCCAAACCAGGGAAGCCACCCCTTTTCGGCGGTAGATAGTTGCATTGATTCACTGCGCAAAGTCATGCCGTACTCCTTCTACATCGGCCTGATGATCCTGTCCCTGCGCAAGACTTATGCCAATTAGCCACTAGCGAGTGATTAAGCGCTATTTTATGACTGAAGAGTCATGAAAAACGACGCTTTAACATATCTAAATGTCGCAATTGTGCCCTTTCCGTGTGCGTTTTCTGCTATGGCGCCTGAAAGCGGGCGTTGTCAGTCATCAGTTATTTAGGCAACCGCTGGCCAAGCGCATGTGTGCTGCCGGTCTGCGCCATTTTACGCAAGGCCACGCTTTCCCACGTCGCTACGACCAGCAAAATACCGGTGGTCAAAGAGCCCAATACCCATGCCGAAAGCACCTGAGCGAAGGCGAACGGCGCGAGAATAATCAGCAACAGCAAACCGATCAGATGGGACAGCGGCAAAATGATGCGTTCGGCGGTCACCATCTTGAACAACGCAGTGCCGAGCAGATAAAGGCTCGGCCCGGCAAGGATCGCGCAGATACCAGGGGATGTGGCTTGGTCCGGGTGCATCAATACCAACTCATCGGCGACCGCACTGACAATGATCCCTGCGATGATCAATATATGCAGATAGGTGTAGGCCATGCGTGCTTCACGGCCAGGGTCATTAGAGTTAGCGATACGATGGTGGGCGCGCTCTGCGCCGCTGTCGAAATACACCCACCACATGGCCACGCTGCCGAGCACGGCGACCAGAAACGTAATGACCGTGTTCAGCGTCAGCTCTAGCTGGCCAAAGGTCGCGCCAGTGACCAACAACGATTCGCCTAGCGCAATGATCACGAACAGCGCGCAACGCTCGGCCATGTGGTTGCCTTCGACGTTCCAGTCGTTCAGGCTCGAACGACCCAGCCCCGGCACCCAAAAGTAAACCGACGGTGAAACCAGTTCGATCGACAGTGCCACCACCCACAGTCCTAGCCGCAGACCCTCGTCTGCCAGCCCGCCGCCGATCCAGAACGCCCCGGAGCACAGTAGCCACACCAGAATCCGTTGAAAGTTGCGGGTCATGCTGATCGGCTCGTGGCGTACTGCCCAGATCGCGAACGAGGTTCGCCCGACCTGCATCGCTACGTAAGCAAAAGCGAACATAGCGCCGCGATTGGTGAAGGCATTGGGGATCGACACCGACAACAGCAAGCCGGCCAGCATCAGCGCAAACAATGCCAGGCGCACGGGGATGCGCTCCGGGTCGAGCCAATTAGTAATCCACGAGGTAAATATCCACACCCACCACACCGCCAACAACAGCATCGTCACCTGCACCGCGCCTTGCACCGTGAGGTTGGCCAACAATGAGTGCGACAGTTGGGTGACGGCAAAGACAAACACCAGATCGAAAAACAACTCGATCATGCCGACCTTGCCGCTGTCCTGGCTGCCACGACTGCGCAATAAAGAAGAAGGGCTCATGGTTGAAACTCGGCAAACGGCCAGGTGAAGTTGTTATCAGCAGACTCATCGGCAAAGCAGTTGGTTCAGCCGGTCTTGGTCTGCACAGGGTGAGCTTTGCTATGCTTGGCGCCTTATGTCCGGGCGATTTGGCCTTTGGCAGTCTCAAACTAGCACTTTCGGATTTCTAAATGACAGCCTCTCTTCAACTGCGTACCCAGCCGCTGTCCCGGGCTGACTACAAGACCTTGGGCCTTGCGGCGCTCGGTGGCGCGCTGGAAATCTATGACTTCATTATTTTCGTATTTTTTGCGCTGACCCTGAGCCAGTTGTTTTTCCCGCCAGACATGCCGCAGTGGCTGCGTTTGCTGCAGAGCTTTGGCATATTTGTCACCGGCTATCTGGCGCGCCCGTTGGGCGGGATTTTGATGGCGCACTTCGCCGATCGGCTGGGCCGCAAGCGTGTGTTCAGCCTAAGCATTCTGTTGATGGCGCTGCCGTGCTTGCTGATTGGGGTGATGCCGACATACGTCCATATTGGCTATTGGGCGCCGCTGATTCTTTTGGCCCTGCGAATCCTGCAAGGCGCAGCGGTGGGTGGCGAAGTACCGAGCGCCTGGGTTTTCGTTGCGGAGCATTCACCGCCGGGGCATCGCGGTTATGCGTTAGGTGTGCTTCAAGCGGGGCTGACCTTTGGCTATCTGCTGGGCGCGCTGGTCGCAACGTGGCTTTCGCGCGTCTACAGCCCGGAGCAAATCCTCGATTTCGCCTGGCGTATCCCTTTTCTGCTGGGCGGTGTGTTCGGCGTTGTCGGCGTTTGGCTGCGTCGTTGGTTGAGTGAGACCCCAGTGTTTATGGCGTTGCAGGCACAACGTGACGCCTTGGGCGAATTCCCATTGCGTGCGGTGTTGCGCGAGCACCGTCAGGCGTTATTGCCAGCGGTGTTACTCACGTGCGTATTGACCTCGGCGGTGGTGGTGCTGGTGGTGATTACGCCAACCGTCATGCAACAACGCTTTGGCATGAGCGCCAGCCACACGTTTGCTTTAAGTGCCGTGGGCATCGTCTTCCTCAACATCGGTTGCGTCCTGGCGGGTATGTTGGTCGACCGCTTGGGCGCGTGGCGCGGTGTCATCGTCTACAGCCTTTTGTTGCCGCTGGGCGTCGGCGTGTTGTACGCCAGCCTGATCAATGACTGGCTCTCACCGGGCCTGGCCTATGCCATCGCTGGATTGGCCTGCGGCATCGTCGGGGTCGTACCGTCAGTGATGGTCGGTTTGTTTCCTGCGCACATTCGCGTGTCAGGCATTTCCTTCACGTACAACATTGCTTACGCGCTGTGGGCCAGCACCACGCCGTTAATGTTGATCGCGTTGATGCCGTGGAGCCCATGGGTCTGTGTGGTGTATTGCACGGTGATGGGCGGTGTCGGTTTAGCGACGGCCGCATTTTTTGGTCTGAAACGCGGCGTGGACGTCGACGGTGCAGTCGCGAGGTCGGTGACCTGAGCCAAAAAGCCCTCTGGTGGAAGGGCTATGCTCCTTGATTGACTCGTTGGGAGGCGCCAGCATGAATAATAACAATGGCCTGTCCATACACCATGAGGTTGAAACGATCTTTCGTCAGGAGTCGCGTCGGGTATTGGCCACGCTGATTCGGCTGCTGGGCAACTTCGAACTGGCCGAAGAGGCGTTACAAGATGCTTTTATTGCGGCCGTCGAACAATGGCCGCAGGCTGGAATACCTGACCATCCCCGTGCGTGGCTGATATCCGTCGGACGCTTCAAAGCCATCGACAGCCTGCGGCGTCGAGCACGTTTCAATGCCTCGTTAGCTGATTTGGCGCTTCTGCTGGAAGGGCAGATGCACGCCAATCCCGCCGATCAAGACAGCCTCGAAGACGACCGGCTGCGTTTGATTTTTATCTGCTGCCACCCGGCCTTGACTGCGGATGCGCAGGTCGCCCTGACCTTGCGTGAGGTCTGTGACCTCTCTACTGAAGAAATCGCCCGGGCATTTTTGATCACGCCGTCCACCGTGGCACAGCGAATTGTGCGTGCCAAGAGCAAAATTCGCGACGCCCATATCCCGTACGAAGTGCCGTCTCACGCGCAATTGCCCGAGCGCCTGGATGCGGTGCTGCGTGTGGTGTATCTGGTGTTCAACGAAGGCTATTTCGCCACCTCCGGTGATACGTTGACGCGCAGCGATCTGTCCAGCGAAGCCCTGCGGCTCGGGCGTTTGTTGGTTGATCTATTGCCGCAAGTGGAGGTGGTGGGGTTGTTGGCGCTGATGCTGTTGATCGAGTCGCGACGGCCTGCGCGCTTATCCAGCAGTGGCGAGCCAGTGCTGCTCGATCAGCAGGATCGCAGCCTGTGGGATCGAGACATGATCCGCGAAGGCGAAGCGTTGGTCGAACAAGCGCTGCGCTCGGGTCGCGTTGGTGCTTACAGCGTACAAGCCGCCATCGCCGCGGTGCACGCCGAAGCCCGCTACGCCACAGACACCGACTGGCAACAAATCGTCGGCTTGTACGACGTGCTGGTTGGCCTTACGGGATCGCCGGTGGTGGCGCTCAATCGAGCGGTCGCCGTAGCGATGCTTCGCGGGCCAGAAGCCGGGTTGAGCTTGGTGGACGGACTGTTGGACGCAGGCGAACTGCTGGATTACCACTTGGCGTGGTCCGCGAGAGCCGACTTGTGTCGGCGTTTGGGCCGCATAGACGAAGCCCGCGTCGCTTACACAAAAGCTATCAAGCTGTCGCAACAACGCGTAGATCGCCAGTTTCTCGAACGCTGCTTGAGTGAATTAAATTAACGGACAGCCTCAGGGAATGAAGGCCGCGCCGCGATATGTCTAATGCACCTAGTCGTCTGCTTCCCGAACAGGTTCGGTCCCACCGAATCTCAGCATGTCGCCGGATTTGAGGCCGCTGACAAAACTGTGGGCGCCAGGCTTGCCTGCGAATGCCCCGACGCGGTCCCCGGGACTCACCACCGGTCAGAATCCAAAATGCCTCACTTAGCGCTGTGTCGAATTCCAGCCCCTGCAAACGACTATTCCCGTAAGCCGGCATTTAACGCCAGCGACGGAGGCCGTGATGAAGTACCTGTGCTTGATCTACAGCAACGAACAAACCCTGCATTCGCACCCGGACAGCCCTCGCGACGATGAGTGCCTGGCCTATGCGCAGTCGGTGCAACAGAGTGGCCGGATGTTGGCAGCAGAGCCGCTGGAATCGGTCGAAACCGCCACCACCGTCCGTATGCGCAACGGCAAAGTGACGATTACTGACGGCCCATTCGCTGAGACCAAAGAGCAATTGGCTGGCTTTTACCTGGTCGAGGCGCGCGATTTGAACGACGCGTTGAACATCGCGGCCAATATCCCGGCGGCGCGGGTCGGCAGCGTCGAGGTGCGTCCGGTGCGTCAGCTGAATCTGCAGCAACAGGCGAGCTAATGCGATTGTCGTTGGATGATCGCCTTTCATTTACCGCATCAGGAGAATGAACATGAGCGTCAAAGCAATACCGGAAGGCTTCCATAGCCTGACCGTCTACATGGGCGTCAAAGACGCATCCAAGGCCATCGAGTTCTATAAAAAAGCCTTTGGTGCGATTGAAAACTTCCGCCTCAACGGTCCGGATGGCCGGGTAGGGCATGCTGAAATCCAGATCGGCGATTCGAAAGTCATGCTCTGCGATCCGTGCGACCAAGGCGGCTTCACCAGTGCTGACCCCAACGGCACGACCTCGTTTGGGATGCACCTGTATGTGCCGGATGTAGACGCACAGTTCAAGCGCGCCATCGACGCCGGGGCGAAAGTTTCCAGGGAGGTGCAGGACCAGTTCTACGGTGACCGTTGTGGCACGTTGCGCGATCCGTTTGGCCATCTGTGGTTTATCGCGACCCACAAAGAAGACCTCACTCCCGAAGAAATCGGCAAGCGCGCCGAAGCGGCATTCAAGCAAATGCAATCCTGAACCGCCCGTGACCGCTCGCACGTTGCTGCTAAGACAAGACTGCAGCGTGCGAGCGGGCCCTCGCTCGACTTCGCAATATGTGTAAGCGACTACTAAAGTGCGATTTCGTTGCAGTGTTAATTGTAACAGTTGATTGTAATTATCATTCGCTAAGTTTATTGTGCTGCCTGTCTATACAACCGCGATCGAAAAAAACATTCACCATTTAAGGTGGGGTAGAGCTATGCATATTTTTGGTAATTACGTGGCTTATTTTTTAGCGTCCTACACGGTAAGTCTGCTTTTATTGTAGGAACTTTCTTAAGGTTAATATGAATGCAGTGAGCACCTGTCTCCATTGTGAAGGTTGTTGAAAATCGGCCTAAATAAAATGATGCCGTTGCCGATCCATTAAATGAATGCATAAAAAACAATATGTAGGAAGAATCCTACGTACTGATTTGATATTGATAATAACAAGGTTGAAATCTATGCGGGTGACACGGAGGGAACGCGATGTTTTGGTGCTTTTGTTATGCGGGAAAACCAACAAGCAAATCGCTGAGGCCCTTAATATCAGTGGTTATACGGCTCGCGATCACGTTTCTTCATTGCTGCAGAAAAGCGGAGTGAAGACCCGCGCTGCGCTGATGGCACAGCACTTGGAAAAAAAGAAATCTCGCTGATTAAAAAACCCTACATTTGTAGGATTGTGCCGACAGTTCGTTGGTCATACTATCAAACATGTCGTGCATAAACACATATTGAGTAACGGAACTTCGGTGTGGCGAATGTCCCTCGTCAACGAACGATTTCTATCCTGTCGATTGGCACTTGCGCGTCAATGGTTATGCGGAGTGAAATAATGAAAAGTTCAGATCGCATGGAGTTGTCGTCGTGCTTGTTTGCGCTGCGCAACGTGAACCATAGTTATCGGCGTGGTCAGCGGATCATTCCCGTGCTCACTACTATTAATCTTGTTATTGAGCGAGGGCAAACATGCGCGCTGGTGGGTGCGTCCGGGTCAGGTAAAAGCACACTTCTGAACATACTAGGGTTACTCGAACACCCCACCTCAGGACGGCTGGTATTCGGCGGGCAAAACATGCAAACCGCAGGCGCCGATCAGTTGGCCAACCTGCGCAACCGCGACATTGGGTTTGTCTTTCAGGCATTCAACCTCCTGCCACGGCTCAGCGTCCTCGATAACGTGGCCCTGCCGCTGAGTTATCGCGGGGTGCCCCGTCGCGAAGCCCGGGTGTTTGCGCAGGAGCAATTGGCTTTGGTCGGGCTTGCCGAGCGGGGCAGTTGCAGGCCTGCCGATCTGTCCGGAGGTCAGCGTCAGCGGGTGGCGATTGCCCGTGCTTTGGTGGGGCGGCCGACACTGATACTGGCCGATGAGCCTACCGGTAACCTAGATAGCCAAACGGCCACAGACATTATGACGCTGCTGCTGGGGCTCAATCGCGACCACGGGGTGACGTTGGTAATGGTGACCCATGATGGCGAATTGGCGAAACGCTTTGACCGACAGATTCGAGTGATTGGCGGAGAGCTGCATGAGGAGAGCGCCCATGAGGCTTTCTGACACGGTGCCTTCGCTGTCGTGGTTGCAGATGTTCGTCGAGTCAGCCGAGAGCTTGCGTGCATTGGGCCGCCGGTCATTGCTTGCGCTGCTGGGCATCGTCGTGGGCAGCGCCTCAATCATCGCGTTGCTCAACATTGGGCGTAATGCCGCCGAAGACGCCATGCGCACGTTCAAGGACATGGGCACCGACACACTGGTGGTTAGTTTTCCCTTTTCTGCCCAGAAGAAGCCGCCGCTGCCCCTCACGCTGGATGTGCAGCAGATCCGTCGGGAGGTGCCAGGTATCTCCCATGTCGCGCCGATCACCCAGCACTCGGTACGCCTCAAGCGTGGCGCTACAGCTACCGACGCAAGCCTGATTGGAACGACTCCGGGGCTTGCTGCAATCATGAGTTTGCAGCTGCGCGCCGGGCGGTTTATTTCAGTGTTCGATCAGCGCAGCACGTTTGTGGTCGTCGGTGCGCGGGTCGCAGACGACTTAGGTGTAAACGGCACGCCGTTGCGGCCGGGCGATTCGCTGCAAATCGATCACTACGTGTACCAGGTTATCGGCATCGCACGCTCCCAAGCGTCCAACCCGCTTATGCCAATCATTGCGGATGAGTCGGTCTTTATTCCCCTCGAAGGCATGCAACGCCTGCGCCCTTCGGCCGAGGTAGGCAGCGTGCTGGCAAAGGTGCGCAGCGACATCGATTTACCGTCCACCGCCCAGGCGCTGAAAGCACTACTGAGCGTACAACTTGAGGGGCGCGAAGTGGACGTGCAGATCCCGCAACAACTGCTTGAAGGGCTCAAGCGCCAGACGGAAACCTTCGCCTGGCTGCTCGCCGGACTGGGCAGTATTTCATTGCTGGTGGGCGGGGTCGGGGTGATGAACGTGATGCTGATGAACGTTTCCGAACGACGTCGCGAGATTGGCGTACGCATGGCGTTAGGCGCTCGTGCGCGTGATATCCGCACCTTGTTTTTACTCGAAGCGACCACGCTTTCTGTCGCCGGTGCTGTGCTTGGCGCGTTGCTGGGTGTGGCAGTGGCCTACGTATTTACCCTGTTTTCGGGCTGGCAATTCAGCCTGTCGCTGTCGTCCTTGCCCTTGGGGATTGGCAGCTCTCTATTGATTGGCTTGTTTTTTGGGCTGTACCCCGCGATTGCGGCGTCTCGGTTATCGCCGGTCGTCGCGTTGCGGGATGAATGAACACACCTCACAAGACCCGTAAGTCTTCCCTAATAACAATTGGAGTAACGCTCGTGACTGTTTCCACTTCCACCGCTGATGTAACCGTTGCGACCCCGCAGCGGGCTAACCTTTTTACTGTCGAGGGGGATATACCGCTCGACCATTCACAACTGGCCGCACAACAGGCGGTGTTGTCGAAAAAAACGCTGCTGAAGTTGCAGATGGACCTCGTCGGTCCGGGGGGGTTATTTGCAAGGTTTTCAACCCAAGTGGCTGAACAAGGTCGGCAAGCGCCCAGTCTGCAGTTATTGCCTGACTCTGAACATGCGATGTCGCTGATGTTCACAGACCAGGCGATTGAGTTTGCGCTGGCGTGTCATCACCGTCGGGCGTACGCGGAAAATCCCTTCGCCGGCTTCCCAAGGGACGCGTTGTGCTGCGTGGTGTATGACGAATCACGGCGTACTAATCTCGCGGAGCGCTATGCGGCAAACGAAGAATTGCGGGCTTGCGACAGCCGCTATTTCATCAAGTTGATTGCAACCACCCAAAATACCGTCGAGCGACGCTTGGTGTTCCAGGGCTTGCTCGAACACTTCGACGCATTGCTGCCCATAGAACAGAGCATCTATCAGGACGGTTACCGTGACGTTCAACAGGCTTATCTGGAGCGCGAACAAAAACTCTACGGCACGCTGACATTGAGCAAGCCACTGAGTCTGCTGTTCAAGGAGCAAACCCCGGAAAGCCTGCTGGCCGCTGTTGGACCGTGTGAACGAAAACGTGCTGATGATTAAGGCAGTCACCGCCCACGCCACATCTTCTGTTGAACGGTTTAAGGCCAGCGTCGACCTGCGCCGCAAACGTATTTGGATACACGCTGCGTTGGCGCATGCGGTCCCGTTGGCGGCGCTTTTGGGTGCCAACAGCGTGAGCGGATCAACTCAGACCCGCGCTTCGCAACCGAGCATGGCGTTTGTCAGTGCGCCGTCCGTTTCGGCGTCAACGGTGGACCTGACGCTGACGGACGCGGTGTACCTCGGGCTGCGTGATAATCGCAGTATTCGTAGCGCATACCTGCGGCGGATTGAGCAGAAGTTTTCCCTGCGCGTGGCGGAAAACAGCTTTATGCCACAGTCAAAAATCACTAGTAAGTCTCAGGCGAACCGTGGCAGTGCTGACCATCAGCGCGATTACAGCCTGTCGCCTTCCACCAAACTACTTAACCAATGGGGGACACTTTTCAGCCTGTCATGGACACAGCATTTCAATCGAGCCAAACAAGGCGGGCACAAGCAGGAAAACGGCCTTGTATTCCAGGTCGTTCAGCCGTTGCTTCGAGGCGCAGGACGCGACATCGTCACCGCGTCTGTGCGCTCTGCACGGCTGGCTGAGGACGGTAACCGTTTGAAACTCAGGGCCACGGTTTCGCAGGCGGTCACGCAGATTGTGTTGGCCTACCGCGAGTTGCTCAAGGCCCAAGAACAACAACGCATTGCCCACGCGGCACTGACCCGCCATCGAGATTTATTGGAGGTAAACAAGGCCCTGATTACAGCAGGCCGCATGGCCGAATTTGAAAGCGTGCAGACCGAGGCGCAACTGGCCAGCCAAGAAATGAATGTTGAAGAAACCGCTAATCAACTGGACCAGAACCGGCTGAAGTTTTTGCAACTGCTGGCGCTGGACCAAGGCACTCAACTAAGAGCCAGCGACGTGCTCAAGGTTGAGCGTCTGGAGATGGATCGGCAACATGCGTTGCGCGTTGCGTTGGCACAGCAACCGGAGTATTTGCAGCAGTTAATCGCCGGAGAGCAGGCACAGATTGATTTACGGGTCGCTGAGAACCAACGCTTGTGGGACGTCTCGTTGATCGGCGGCGCGAGCCAGTCGCGTAGCAGCCCCGGCACCGAGCCGTTACACATTAATAGAAGCTGGGACAGTTACGCCGGTCTTCAACTGACCATCCCGATTGGCGATTTGAGCGCTCGTAAACAAGTGGTGAGCGCGCAGGTCGCGTTACAGAATCACGCCATCCAGCAGGCCGGGGCGCGGCAAACCCTGGAGCAAAACGTCAATGACAGCGTGCGCGACATGAGCGCCCGTTGGCGCCAATACGAAATCGCCCAACGGGTTCAGCAACTGTCGCAACGCAAGTTAGACATTGAGCGCGACAAGCTACAACTGGGACGCTCCAGCAACTTTCAGGTGTTGAGTTTCGAGGACGATTTGCGCCAGTCGAAGAACGCCATGCTTAACGCGCAGATTGCCTATCTGAATGCCCAGACTGAGTTGGACGAGCGTCTGGGCATGACCTTGCAGAGCTGGGAGATTGCCCTCAATGACTAAGCCACTGATTAACCGCTATCGGTGTTTGAAAACGGCGGGGCCGGTCGGCAGTGTGCTGGTCAGTGCACTTGGGCTGTTCGTCTATATCAGCGCAGGGCCCGCGGCGGCAAACACCGGGCAGTGGCTGCCTATAGCCACCGCGCCGCTGGTGCAAAGGCTGGGCGTGGCGGGGCGGATCGAGCCGGGCTCGCTGCAAATACTCACTGCGCCCTTTGACGGCGTGGTGGAGGACAAGCCAGTGATCGAGGGCCAGCGCGTGGAACGCGGTCAATTGCTTCTACTACTGGACACCGGACTTCTGCAAATCCAGCTGCGGGACTCACTGGCAGAGCTGCTAAAAGCGCGCCGCGCCGTGCAAGATTTGCAGGGCTGGGCAAGCGGCCAGGAAATGGCCCGGGCACGACGGGCGCTGAGCACCGGCCAACTAAACCTGAACGACACCGAGCGCAAACTCGAAGAAACCAGCATCTTGCTCGAGCGCGGGATCGTGCCACGCATGGAAGTCGATGCCCTGAAGCAGCAAGCCCACGTGCAACGCCTGGACGTAAACGCTGCGCAGATTGAACTCAAGGACGTCGGGGAAAAAGCCTTGGGCGAACACCGCCAGATCGCCGACATGCAACTGGCCAATGCTCAGGCCAAATACCAGGCATTGTTGGCGCTTGAAGCGCAGCGAGAGGTCCGCGCGCCCTTTGCCGGGATCATCGTCCGCTTGCCCGGCAACGCTGCAGACGCCACTGCGCGCCCGGTGCAACAAGGCGCCCGCGTCAGCCCTGGCC
>NZ_JAMFRV010000300.1 GCF_026224925.1 Pseudomonas sp.
CGCGGGCGACGGGGATGGCGTTCAAGCATTCATCGAATACCCACGCTTTTACTATGCCACCAGGAGCAAGCCCCAAGGTTAGGCTGGCATGGTACGGAGACGGCATTTCGGGTGTTTCAGCACAGCGTCGAGCGACGGACTTGCGCAGCAACTGCCGAGCTTCTTCTGGGATCTCAATCCAGCCTTGGTAAGTCTGAGGCTCGACTGTTGATTGCCAGCGCACAAAAACTCGTCTGGGCAGATCTGCACCGGTCACAGAGCTTCCGTTTCCCCTATAGCCAGGCCATCCCCGAGCAGATTCGATACCTTCGTCGTGGAAGTTTCCACCGCCAATAACGCCTGCCCCTCCACGCGGGAAAAATCGATTATTGATGTCAACTACGGCACTAGCCTCAACCCAACTGGGCATGTAATCCGGCGCCGTAAAATGCAAGTCCCACCAGCGATCATGGCGGTCTTTCGCGCCAGACAGTGGGTCAGCGGCTTGGCATCCGCCGAGCAGAAGTGAGCCCAATACGATAACAATTGTTTTCAATTTCATTTCTGGCCCCCGGCTATATGAGGATGTTTGACGCGGATGCCGGTCTTGGTGGGCGCATTGATGTACACAAATTTTTGACCCCGTCCGTCGTTGTGGGTTGCGGGATGGCTCCAGTTGGCCGAGGTATGGATATAGCGCAGTTTTAACTGGGCTTCTTCGTCTGGCGTGGTGCTGTAGTCCCCCGCGACAAAGCGATCCCTAAGCAATCGGAGTTCCGGGGGAAGAGCGTATTCGGAGTCTGTCTCCTTGAGGTCGTGAAACGTTACTTTTTTCTGTTTCGCCAACTCATACATAACGCGCAGGTACACCCGCGACAAGTCACCGCGCATGGCGCGCTTGAGTTGCAAGCCGGCGAATACGCGTTTTTCCTGAGGCGCCATTCGATCTTGAGGATCGATAGCCAGCTCCACAGGCGGCGGGGTGATAACCTCAAGCATCTCAACGGGCCAGCCCTCGGCAATCATTTTCTGCTTGGCCTGCAACGCATCTTGGTAGATGGAGGTGGTTTTTACGTCGCAGTTAGCCGCAACCGTTAGCCCTTGCATCGGGCTGACCAGAACGCACTCATCGGATTCGAGGCGATAACCACCACCCAGATTCGAATGCACACCAGGCAGAGCTATTTCCAGCTGCTCGGGGCCGATCCTGTTCAGCGCAAAGTTATCGCGGTACTCATCGCGGGCCACTAGGTGTACCACGTCTTTGAAGTCTGACTTGGGCAATACAATGTTCAGTCCGGGGGTAATTCCACTACTGACATTGAACCCATTGTCGAGCCCGGCAGTCGCGGCGACGGTATCGAACAGGCCAATAAAGCCCATGTCTATACCGTCTTTATATTTATCAGCGAAGGTGGGACTGAAGGCATCTTTGTTGCTGTTAAGCACATATTTTAATGGCCCTCTGTTCCCGCGTGCAACTTCGGTGGCGAAGTGTCTGGCGGCCGCTGCGCCACGGCTGAAGCCGAAGGTGTCGAAAAGGATGCCTATGATTTCATAATTATTATTTGCTTTATAAATATCCTGAACTATCCGGTTTACGCGATCGAAAACACTTGCCACGCGTTCAGCCGCCCCAGTTTCTCCCCGGCCAGAGCTTAAACCGATGAAACTGTCTTTCTCCCCGGCAATAGTGCCAATGCCATCGACATAGATTTTTCGGTAGGCGATCTTGCCTTGGTCATCCGGTTGCAGTTTGTCAGGCGCGAAATATAGATCGCTCAGCTTCCGCACATTAGTGAAATCATTTCCATAGCTACTGTTCGGGTCAGCCATATACGGCTTGCAGCTGGCGTCCAGATCCTCTGGTTCAATCGGATGATGCGCGCCGCAGGCAATGCCCAACTCGGTGTTGCTGGCGTTATTGCCCGTGCCGTCGAAGAACACGCCGATGACGAGGAATACTTTAATTTTGGCTGCTCGCTCCTTGGCGTTATGCTCCGCAACTCTGCGCGCCGCTGCTGCGCGTTGAGCTTCGCCCGCAGCTACCCCGGCCAAGTAAGGCTTTTGCAATTCCTCACGGGCGGCAAGCTGCTGCGGTGTCATGTCCTCGATGCCTTTCGGCCGATTCGCCTGACAGATACGACAGCTCTTTGGATCGTGTTCTTTCACAGCGGGTACTCCTGAATAATCTCGCGGATATGCTTGGAAGATTGCGCAATTATCTGCGCACAAACTTTAAAAATTCCATGGCGACGCCGCTAAAAAATAAAAGCTAATAGTCCGATACTAAAGAGGGTTCGGGTATTGATCTCAGGCGGCTATTGGATTTATGGACGAACTGTCAGTTGGATGTCTGTAAAAAATACGGGGCTTATTCTATTTTAACAAGCCTATTCATTCTTTTTTAATTATTCCGTTTTCCTATATGCATGAAGGAAATTTCTTACAGATAGCGGCTATTTATATTTAAAGTAAAAGTCTGCAGGAAAGTTCTTCGATAAGGTCGGACAAATCCTACAGCCGATAATTACTTGGCCTACAGATTGAGCGGGAATACGCAGTTAAAGTACGGGCCGGCGTAAGAGAAGGCTAATCAGATGCACCAGGAATGGAGTAAACCCATAGCAACTTCAATTATTGTATTTGACGAAAGTTGGTCAGGCGCTAAAGCGCTTGGGTCTCGCTGTGCCTTTATAAAGGGCAGGCACCCTCAATGACTTATTCCAGCGATCAATCCGCCCATTTCCTCGCCATTGCTAAAGCCGCCATCACTTCAGAGAGCTTCTGCGGGGAAGACGTTCGGTTTTCGGACGAGTTTGAAGCGCTGGAATCTGAGGTGAACAAGGCTCAGTCGTTGGTTGAGGGTGAAAAAGTCGATTGGCAAAAGGTGATAGATCGCAGCGAAGCCATCTTAAAGACCCATTCCAAAGACCTTCGGGTCGGGGCGTGGTTGACGTGGGCGCTGTACCAGAAGGAGTCCTTTGTCGGATTGCTGGCGGGCGTCGGGATGCTTCGTCATTTGTGCCATCAGCATTGGCTGGCCGTGAACCCGCTAAAGCCGCGTACCCGTGCTGCGGCGCTCGGTTGGTTGGTGCTGCGGGTCGATCAGGCACTCGTCGAGAGCGTTCCGATCAAAGGACAGCTGCCTTTATTCCGGTTGCTGTTGGAACACCTGCATGGGTTGGACGCGTTACTGACGCAGCACCTGGGCGATGACGCGCCGTTGATGCTGCCGATGTGCCGACGCTTGAAGACCATGATCGAGCGCGCTGCGGACAATTTGCCTGGGCCCGTGGAGTCGGCCATTACCCAGATCAAGCAGGCGGCCAGTCAACTCTTTGCGCCGGGTTCGCCTATAGAAAATGAAAAAGAGGCGCAAAAGGCTCTACGTGGCCAGCAGGAAAATGCGCGCACCTTGTGTGCCTGGTGGTTACGTCAAAAAGCCACAGACATACGTGCGTTGCGCCTTAACCGAACAGTGTTGTGGCTTCCAATTGACACGCTTCCCGAGCGCAACGCGGAGCAGGTCACCGTGCTACGGGGGCCGCCGGCAGACAAGCTGAAAACCTTTCAAGAACGCTTGGCTCAAGGCGCGTACGCCGACTTGCTGGTGGATCTTGAGGCAAGTATTGCGGTAGCGCCGTTCTGGTTCGACGGTCAGCGCATGGCTTGGGAGTGTCAGCAGGGGCTTAACGCGGACCTCGCCATGCGCGAAGTTGAAGTGCAGTTTTCGCTGTTTTTGCAGCGCCTGCCGGCGATCGTCGACCTCAAGTTTCACGACGGCGTGCCATTCGCTGATGCAGAGACCCGTAGCTGGATCAGCGCCCATGTTCTGGTGCATCTGCAGGCGGCCAATTTGTCAGTGGCGGTGCAAAACGACAGCCAGCAGGCGGTATGGGAAGACGCGTACCAAGACGCGCTGCCCATTTTTCGCCGCGATGGGCTCAAGCCTGCGGTGCAACTCCTCAAGCAGGGTTTACACACCGCGCAGGGGGGCCGGGTGCGGTTCTTCTGGCAGCTGAGCCTTGCCCGTCTCTGCCACCACGCCAAGAAATACGAGTTGGCCAAAGCTCAGCTCGAAACGCTCGACCAACAATTACAGAGCACTGGGCTTGCGGCCTGGGAGCCGGACCTTGCGCTGCAAGTTCTTCAGTTACTGCACCACTGCTGCGAGTTACTGCCGCAGAACGCAATCGTGCGCGAGCGTAAAGACGATGTTTTTCAACGGCTGTGCCACCTCGATATTGAGTTGGCACTGCCTTAGGCCTTCGGGTCACCACCGCAAAGGAGAAAAGTCATGGCCAAAGAAGGCTCCGTAGCACCCAAGGAACGCATCAACGTCACGTTCAAACCGGCGACAGGTAATGCTCAGGAAGAAATTGAGCTGCCGCTGAAATTGATGGTACTGGGCGATTTCACTCATCGGCTGGATGAACGCAAGGTCGAAGACCGCAAGCCGATCAGCATCGATAAAAACACCTTCGACGATGTGCTGAGCAAACAGAAGCTCGCCATGACATTGAGCGTCCCTAACCGTCTTCAGGAGGAGGGCGGTTCAGATGAGTTGGCGCTCAACCTGGCCTTCGAATCCATGAAAGATTTCAACCCGGCGAGTCTGATTGAGCAGATTCCTGAGCTGAAGAAATTGATGGAGTTGCGCGATGCACTGGTCGCCCTCAAAGGACCATTGGGTAACGCACCGGCTTTCCGCAAGGCAATCGAAAGCGTCATAAAAGATGACGAATCGCGCAGCCGAGTGCTGGGCGAACTTGAGATGAACGCCGCCGCTAAACCGGACGCTTAAGCCACCACCCGCAAAGGAAGCCAGCATTATGAGCACCAAAGCAGCAGCGCAAACCAACATTGAAACGACCGAGGGCGGCATTCTCGACCGCATCATTGCCGAGACCAAGCTGACCCCTGCAGACGATGCGTACAACATCGCCAAGCGCGGTGTGTCGGCCTTTATCGAAGAGTTGCTCAAACCGAAAAATCAGGGTGAGCCGGTCAAAAAGGCCATGGTTGACCGCATGATCGCCGAGATCGACGCCAAGCTCAGCCTTCAAATGGATGAGATTCTTCACCACGTCGAGTTTCAGGCATTAGAGTCTTCGTGGCGCGGTTTGAAGTTGCTGGTTGATCGCACTGACTTCCGCGAAAACAACAAGATTGAGATCCTCAACGTTTCTAAAGAAGACTTGTTGGAAGATTTCGAAGATTCGCCGGAGATCAATCAATCCGGGCTTTATAAGCACGTATACACGGCTGAATACGGCCAGTTTGGTGGCGAACCAGTGGGGGCAATTATCGCCAACTACTACTTCTCGCCCAGCTCGCCAGACGTCAAAACCATGCAGTACGTTGCCAGTATCGCGTGCATGGCGCATGCCCCATTTATCGCGAGCGCCGGCCCGAAATTTTTTGGTCTGGAAAGCTTTACCGGCCTGCCGGACATGAAGGACCTGAGCTCTCATTTCTCGGGCCCGCATTTCGCCAAATGGCTGAGCTTCCGCCAACAGGAAGACGCACGCTATGTCGGCCTGACGGTGCCGCGTTTCTTGCTGCGTAACCCGTACGACCCTGAAGAAAATCCGGTGAAGAGCTTTGTCTATAAGGAGAACGTAGCCAACAGCCACGAGCATTACCTGTGGGGCAACACTGCTTTTACCTTCGCCACCAAGTTGACAGACAGCTTCGCCAAGTTCCGTTGGTGCCCGAACATTATCGGCCCGCAAAGCGGTGGTGCGGTGGAAGATTTGCCGTTGCATCACTTCCAAAGCATGGGCGAAATCGAAACCAAGATTCCGACTGAAGTGCTGGTGTCCGACCGTCGCGAATATGAATTGGCCGAGGAAGGCTTTATCTCCCTGACCATGCGCAAGGGCAGCGACAACGCGGCGTTCTTCTCCGCCAGTTCGGTGCAAAAACCGAAGTCTTTCGGCATCAGTGAAGAAGGTAAAACATCAGAGTTGAATTACAAGTTGGGCACGCAACTGCCTTACATGTTCATCATCAACCGCTTGGCGCATTACATCAAAGTACTGCAGCGCGAGCAGCTGGGCTCATGGAAAGAACGTTCGGACCTTGAGACAGAGCTGAACAAGTGGATTCGTCAGTACGTCGCCGACCAGGAAAACCCAAGCGCTGAGGTGCGTGGCCGCCGCCCTCTGCGTGCTGCGCAGATCACCGTCAGTGACGTTGAAGGCGAACCTGGTTGGTACCGCGTGGGCATGAGCGTGCGCCCGCACTTCAAATACATGGGTGCCGAGTTCACGTTGTCGCTGGTCGGCAAGTTGGAAAAAGAGTGATCAGGGCCTAATTGATGACGGCATACGGCAGTCTTTTCGAACGCCTTGGTGGTGTGTGCGAGACGCGAAGCAAAAATCGCAAGGAAGCCACTAGGGATTCGGTGACTGCCCACCTGAGCAAAATGCTCAGCACTCGTGCGGGCAGCGTGTTGGCGCTGCCCGACTACGGCATGCCGGACCTGAACAACATGAACCTGAGTCTTCACGATGCGTTGACTCAGGGGCGTGAAGTCATCAAGCGCTTCATTGAAACCTACGAGCCGCGCCTGACAAATGTCAGCCTCGTCTCCGCGCCCAATGAGGGCGATCCGCTGAACCTCGCATTCTCCATCGAAGGTCAACTCGACGTGGATGGAATTCAGTCCTTGGCCGTTTTGTCTGCCCGTTTGACGGGCGGCGGAAAAGTCTCGGTCAGCTAGCGGTGTTCAATCGCATAAATCGGCGTGTTCCACGTGGAACCTTCCAGCGGAATACGCCAACCGCTTCACCTTATTTCAAACAGCACTCGTGCAGGATGGTCATCGCCCTTGTCTTTTAACCAGTACTACCAAAGCGAGCTAAACGCATTACGTCAGTTAGGCGGTGTTTTCGCTGAGCGTAATCCGGCGCTGGCGCATTTCCTGGGGCCGGGTGGACGCGATCCCGATGTGGAGCGTCTGCTTGAGGGGTTTGCCTTTCTGACCGGGCGCTTGAGAGAAAAGCTCGACGATGACTTGCCCGAACTGACGCATTCGCTGATGTATCTTCTGTGGCCGAACTACATGCGGCCGCTGCCGTCTTTCAGCATGCTGCAGTTTGAGCCTCTGCCACAGGCCGGTCCGGCAGTGGTATCTGCGCGCGACACGCAAGTTGAAAGTAAGCCTGTCGACGGTGTGATCTGTAAGTTTCGTACCTGCTATGCGACGCAAGTGCAGGCGCTGCAACTGAAAACCTTGAGCTATTCGGAGACCGGTGAGGGCGCGCTTTTAACGCTGTGTCTAGAGGTTACCGGGGACGGGCATTTGGGCGATCTGAACCTGAGTAGCCTGCGGCTACATTTCGCGGATGATCCCTACATTAGCAAGACGCTCTATATAAGTTTGTTGCGGCATCTGGGGAGCGTTCAGGTGTCTCCTCTGGGCTCGGATACCGAGAAGGTGAAGGATGGAAAGGGTAAGAAAACCTCTCTCACGCTGCCCACCAACTGCATCCAACCCGTGGGCTTCGCCGAAGATGAAGCACTCATCCCTTACCCTCTGAATACCTTCCGCGGTTATCGCTACCTGCAGGAGTATTTCGCGTTTCACCAAAAGTTTCTGTTCGTCGACGTGTCCGGCCTGGACATTCTGCAAAGCCTGCCAGAAGACACGCTGAAAACTACCAAGGGGTTTGAGCTGCGTTTCGCCATTACCAAAAACGGCATGAGCGCCAGCGCCCGACGATAAACAACGTAAAACTGTATTGCACGCCTATCGTAAACCTGTTCGAAAGCGAAGCCTCGCCCATTCGATTCGACGGCAAACAGGACCACTACATTCTGTTGCCGGATGAAGAAAAACGCGGGCACCGCAGTGTGTTTTCCGTCGACAAGGTGGGGATAAACGAAGCTGGCGGACACCTTGGCGAATTCGTACCCTTCGAGTCTTTCGAGCATGACGCAAGCTTCGATGGCGGTAAGGCTCGCCCGCACTATAGCGTTCGGCAGCGTTCGTCACTGACCCATGAAGGGGTCGACACCTACCTGAGCTTTGGCACGCAGAACATTGATCTTTCGCAAACGGTGTCCGTCGACCTGACCTGCACGAATCAAAACCTTCCGCGTCAGCTTAAGGTCGGCGACATCCATAACACCAAAGCCACCCTGGAAAAGCTCCCCTTTAAAAACATCCTGGTGCCCACAGCAAGTTACGCCCCACCGTTGAACCGCGACTTCCTATGGAAGCTGATCAGCAATATGTCGCTGAACTACGTGTCGCTGGCCAACGTCAATGCGCTCAAGGTCATCCTCGAAACCTACGACCTGCCGCGTTATTACGACC
>NZ_JAMFRV010000301.1 GCF_026224925.1 Pseudomonas sp.
ACCAATGCGCGACTCATTTTTACTCCTTGCGACGATGGCCCGCTCCAGACCTCAGCGGCCAATTGGCGCATATTTTAACCAGCGATGCAGACTAGGCAGTGCTAAACACGCGGTAAACTAAACTTTTCTTAACTCACTTTAATTTCAGATGTTTCGACAGCGCGGCTACAGTCGCGCTTCTTCTCTATTAAGTCTCAGGTATGCAACAGAATTCAGGATGTTTGGTCATGACGAAGACCTTTTCAACGCTCACATTAGCTTTTCTTTTTTTGTTTACCGACGGAGTTTCGGCACAATCTATCCGTCCTCCACCGCCTGTCAGGTCACTTGCCGTGTGGACAACCGGCGGGTTTATGGCCGCGCTTCAGGCCATCGCTCCCGATTATGAAAAAACCACAGGGGTTAAATTGATTGTCGAGGAATCCCCTTCCACTGGTAATAGCGCCACCCAGATAACGAATCGACTGAATCGCGGCGAGACTGCCGATGTAGTCATCACGGAGGATTGGGCGCTGCAAAAACTGGTCGAGCAAGGCCAGGTACAGCGACAGAGCCGCGTAGATCTGGGCAAGTCGTTCATTGCCATGGCCGTGCGTAAGGGCGCGAAAGTACCCGACATTCATAGCATGGAGGATTTCGCACAAACCTTGCTCGATGCCAAATCTATTGCTCTGTCAGACACCCCCAGCGGGATCTATCTGTTGCGAGTGCTCTTTCCCCAGATGCATCTGTCCGAGCGCTTGAAGGATAAAATCCACATAATTTCTGCCGAGTCGGTCGCGCAAGCAGTTGCGCTTAGTGAAGCAGAGATAGGTTTCCAGCAATTAAGCGAACTAAAGCAAGAGGAAGGCATTGATGTCGTGGGGTTGATCCCGGATCAGGTGCAAAAAATGACCTTGTACTCTGGGGCAATGACCCGTCGAGACGTCCATCAAGAAGACGCAGCGGCGTTGTTGGCGTACCTGGACTCCAGCGCAGCAAGCGCAATTATTCAGTCCAGTGGGCTAACCCCCGTGCATTAACGGCCTATTTGCGCTCCAGCAGCTTCGACGCGAGAAACCGGTGGTCAGCGGAAAACAGCCGCCGGTAGGTGAGCAATACCGCAAACACCGTGCCCAAACCGGACGCGGCCGCGATCAAGAACATGATAATGATTTGATAGCGTACCGCTTGAATCGGCGATTGGCCGGCCAGTACCTGGCCGGTCATCATCCCCGGCAAGCTGACCAGTCCGACCACGGTCATTTGATTCAGGGTCGGGATCATGCCTGCCCTTACCGCCTGCCGCGCCGGACCCTGTGCGGCTTCCCAACGCGATGCCCCCAGCGCCAGGCTCATTTCCACCACATTGCGTCCGGCGGTCAATTCTTGGGTCATGCGCTCAATGCCCAACGACACGCCGGTCAGGGTATTGCCGAGAATCATGCCGAGGATCGGGATTGCATACTGCGGCTCATACCACGGATGAATTCGAATGATCGCAAACAAACCCACCGCCGCCACCAACCATGAACTCACCCAAATCGACACAATGCTGTCCAGGCGCTGGCCTGCATAAGTACGCTTGCCACGGTCCGACGCCGATAGCCCGGCAATCAAGGTCATCGCGGCCATCAACGGCACCACCACGTACCACTCGCCATGACCGAACACCCAGCCCAATACGTAACCGATGGCTAGTAACTGCACCACCGTACGAACCGCCGCCAGGGCGAGCTTGCGTTCAAGATCGAGCTTCAACATGACCGACAGCACGCCGTTGATCAAAATCAACGAGGACGCAATGGCAATATCCAGGAGTGACAGGTTTTGATAGTCCATCAGGTTTGCTCACTCAATGTTCCGGCCAACATCGTCAAATGACGCCCACTCATGCGTTTCGCCTGAGCCTGATCGTGGGAGACCCATAAATAGGCACGGTCATCGCCATTCGCCGCGTTGAACCAGGCGCTGACCAACGCTTCAATCTCTCGCGAAGACTCAGGGTCTAGCGCGGCAGTCGGTTCATCCAGCAGCAGCACATCAGGCTGTAATTGCAGCACCCGGATCAACGCAGCAATTTGCGCCTCCCCGCCGGACAGTTCACTGGACTGCTTATCGAGAAAACCGTCGCCCCTGCCCGCCAGCTCAGCCAGTCGCAACGCCGCCTCGCGATCAAATGTCCGGTCTTTGTAAACCTTCAGGCTGAAGGGGTAGCGAAGATTGTCCTCAACCGTGCCTTCCAACATCGCCGGACGCTGGGCTATGTAACTGACGTGGCGCCGATAAGCTGGAATCCCCGCCCCGCTCACCAGCGTATTGCGCCAAAAAACTTGGCCACTGGTTAGCGAATCCAACAACGCCAGCGCGCGCAGAAACACGCTTTTTCCGGAGCCCGACGGCCCGGTAACGGCTACCCGGTCGCCAGCGGCTAACGTGAAGTCCAACGACTTGAGCAGGTTTGTTTGGCTTTTTGCGTCATAGCGGACGAGGCCGGTGGCTTTGATCAGTGTTGTTTGGAGCTTGGCCGGCGACAGGTTTTGGGTAGAAAGCGTCATCGGATAACGGAATCTCTGGGGCATCTGATAGGTGCAGCAGCATAGGTGATTGACGGACATCAGAGCGAACTTGTTCGCTAAGGTAGCGCCGCGGTATGCCTGATAAACCGCGTCGACTGCTTCCCGAACAAGTTCGCTCCCACCGAATCGCGGGATCACTTCCTATGTGCGGCGCTGACAGACACCCTTAAACGGGCAGAAACCCCTCATTACCTCGCTTCCAGTCAACAGTGTTTGTCGCAAACGCGCCTACCTTCGTCACCCTGACTTACCTACCATTCGCGCCACCACAACGCCGGCTGAAGACTCTAAGTCTGAGTTCCACTGCTTACTTTCGACAGCACGTTTCGGAAAAAGACATGTCGCCGCTACAGGGCCATGTTTAATAAATGACGGAGTATTAAGTGAACGTTAAAAGCGTGTTTATCGCAGTCGTACTTGCCAGTTTGACTGTTCCTGCCATGGCCGATGATTCGAATACCGTGTCGAACAACCAGAACCCACCTGTAGAGGTTTACAGTTACAGCACTCATCTGGACATCGCGAAGGTGATCTCGACCACCGAACCTGGAAACGTATGCGGGGCAGTGCCGGTGGAGATGGTTTATGAGGACTCGACCGGCCAGCGCCACCGCATGCAGTACCAGGCCATGGGCACAGGTTGCGACCACGGTTGATACATTAAGCCAACAATCAAGTTACCGCCCCCCTGAACCGCCTTATTTAAGCACACCTATAAATAACAGCCCGCTATATTGAGCAACTCGCCGACCAAAATATTAAATACACGGCGGACGAGTTGCTGCAAATAACCACCTATAAGAGTTATCGAAGGAGCCTGTATGCCTAACCGCTTGCTGCCAGCTGCTATTCCGCTGGCCAGCTTAACCATCGCCCTCACGTTTAGTGGGGGTGCGCACGCTGACTTTTTAGAAGACAGCAAGTTGTCGCTGGGAATGCGTAATTATTATTACAATTCGGACAACCGCAGCGGCGGCGCTGACCAGAAAGAGTGGGCGCAATCGTTCAAGCTCGACTATCTGTCTGGCTTCACCGAAGGCGTTGTAGGTTTCGGCGTTGACCTTCAAGGCCTGGTAGGCGTGCACCTGGATGGAGGCGAAGGCCATCACCCGATGAACAACTCGTTTACCCCAAGTGACGGCGCAGGGGCTGAAACTACGTGGGCCAGTGCTGGCGCAACTGCCAAGGCGCGCTATTCGAAAACCGAATTCCGCTATGGCAGCACCTTGACCCCCAATCTGCCGGTTCTGATCGCTAACGACGGGCGCTTGCAACCCCAGACGTACGAAGGCGGGATGTTTACGTCCAAGGAAATCGATAATCTGACAATCACTGGCGGTCAGCTTGAACACGCCAAGGGCCGCGCCTCCACCAACAGCACCGGGCTTGCGGTATCGGGTGCGACTGAAGAGAGCAACAAGCTTCGTTTAGCCGGTGGTGACTGGAAGGCCACCAAAGACCTAACGCTGCAGTACTACTACCTCAATTTGGAGAACTTCTACACTCAGAACTTCCTCGGTCTAGTGCATGTACTGCCGCTGACTGACGACTCGTCCTTGAAGACTGATCTGCGCTACTTCAAAAGCGATTCAGACGGCAAGAACGGGGATCCGGGTTACGCGTTCAACAACAACGGTGGTTATGCCAAGAACGCGGGCAAGGTAGATAACACCACGTGGAGTGCGATGTTCACCTACACCTTGGGCAGTCAGTCGCTGATGCTGGGGCGTCAGCAAGTGTCGGACGACGGTGGTTTCGTCTGGCTGAGCCAAGCCAACGTTGTCAACGGTAACGGTGCTAACGAGGGTGAAGGCGGCATCAGTTTCTACTCGTTTACAGACGCCATCGTAGGACAGTTCGCCCGCGCAGGTGAGAACACAAACTTCGGCCAATACACCTACGACTTCGCCAATATCGGCATCTCAGGCCTGAAAACGGCTGTCGGCTACCTCAGAGGTCAGAACATACGGGCCACCAATGGCCGAGGTCCCGACGCCCATGAGTGGGAAACTGACATGCGAATAGACTATGTGATCCAGGACGGCATGATGAAAGGCTTTGGCACCACCCTGCGCCACGGCACCTATCGCTCCGGCGGAACAGGAATTGCCAACCAGGATCAGACACGGCTGGTCTTCAACTACACCTATAACTTCCTCTGATCAGATTGCCTGAGGCGGTACGTCACTGCCCTGCCTCACCGATAACCCCTCGCCTGCAAGTCAAACAACTGCGCATAACGCCCCCCCGCCTCCACCAAACTCTGGTGGTCGCCGCGCTCCAGCACTCGGCCTTGATCCAGCACCACGATATGATCAGCATTTCGCACGCTGGAAAAACGGTGCGAGATCAACAAGGTCATGCGGCCCTTGGCGTGCTCGCGAAAATGCTCGAACACCGCGGCTTCAGCGGCGGCGTCGAGGGCTGCCGTTGGTTCGTCGAGAATCAGGATGTCGGCGTTGCGACGCATGTACGCCCGAGACAGGGCGATTTTTTGCCACTGCCCTCCCGACAGCTCTTGGCCACCGGCAAACCAGCGACCCAGTTGGGTGGCATAACCCTGGTCCAGCGCTTCAATGAACTCCGCCGCCATGCCTTGGTGCGCCGCTGCAGCCCAACGGGTTTCATCGGTAAACGCGTCAATGTCACCGACACCGAGGTTTTCACCCACCGTCAATTGATAGCGAATGTAGTCCTGGAAAATCACCCCAATCCGTCGCCGCAACGCGTCCTCGCTCCACTCATTAAGGTCGCTGCCATCCAACAGGATGCGGCCTTGATCGGGGCGATAGAGACGGGTCAGCAGCTTGATCAACGTGGTCTTGCCTGAGCCGTTTTGGCCCACCAGCGCCACGCTGCGCCCCGGCATCAAATGCAGGTCGATGTTTTCCAGAGTGGCCCGTGGCGCGTCCGGGTAACTAAAACCGACGCCCTCGCACCGCAGCCCGTCGCCGGGCAGCACACCTTGGGTAAGGCCGCCTGTTTCAACGATCACCGGCTGCGCCAGATACTCATACAAGTTGGACAGGTACAGGCCGTCTTCATACAAGCCACTGATGGCGCTGAGGCTGCTGCTGACGGCGCTCTGCCCTTGCTTGAACAGCACCAGGTACATGGTCATTTGGCCAAGGGTGATCAAGCCGTTCACTGTGTCGATCACCACCCAGGCATACGCCAGGTAAAACGCGCTGGTGCCCAGCAGCCCGAGAAGGAAGCCCCAACCATCCCGGCGCAAGGTCAGCCGACGGTCTTCGCTGTAGAGCTTGGTAAACATGTCCCGATAACGCTGTAGCAACAGCGGCGCAAAGCCGAACAGCTTGACCTCCTTGATGTAGGTTTCATGGGAGAGCAGCGTTTCAATGTAGTTCTGATGACGGGTTTCAGGTGCGCGACGGCTAAACAGCCGAAAGGCATCACCGGAAAAATGCGCTTCAGCAAAGAACACCGGTAAGGCACCAAGGATCAGAATTGCCAACGCCCACGGCGAAAAATGCACCAGCAGCACGGCGAAGCTGATCAGCGAAATAAGGTTCTGAATCAGGCCCAAAGACTTGGTAACCAGCGCCAGCGGCCGGGTTGATGCCTCACGGCGAACGCGAACCAACTTGTCATAGAACTCGGAGTTCTCGAACTGCGCGAGAGACAGGGTTTGGGCTTTTTCGAGGATCAACGTATTGACCTTCTGCCCCAGTTGCACCCGCAGCAGTGATTGCTGGACTGACAACCCGCGCTGCGCGCCGGCTAATAACGCCAATACTCCCGCTTCGAACAACACGTAACGCAACACGGGCCACAGCGGCGCACTGCCTTGGCTGGCATGCAACTGCATGGCGGCAACCACTGAATCGACGATGCGTTGCCCCAACCACGCGGCCAATGCGGGCAATATTCCTGCGATCAGCGTTGCCACTACCAGACCGAGAAACAACCCCCGCGAGGTACTCCAGACCAGCTCCAAGGCACGCTTCGCTTGGTCGACAAAAGAGGCGAAACGGCTGACAACTGGCATGCGACGACGGCTCCGGGATTACGTTGCACATTGTGTCGTCATTGAGCCAGTACATCCAGTCGCACGCAATCGCCAGCGTCGAACGACTATTCGATCACTTCCACCGTATGCAGGGTGTTGCCGGCTATCTCGTAGCGCAATTCGTCGACCATATGGGCGATCATTTCTGCGCTGTTGAGCTTCTCCATGATGATGCCCGTGACCACCAGATCCACGCGCCCGGTTGCGCGATCAAAAATACGTACCGTCAGAGAGGTATCGACCCCCACCGTGCATTCACACGCCAAGGGGGCGAAACTTTTTTCCAGGCAGCGGCGTATATAAGAAAGAGAAAACACAGCGGTGTGCTCCTCTAGTAGGGAGGATTAAGTAATCGCAGGTTGCACGGCTTACTGGCGTGCAATCTTCGTAGTTGCCATGCAAGCAAGAGTAAGAAAAGAAAGGTTTTGGCAAAACACGAATTTGCACCGGGCGGCTTAGTGCAATTGCACCTTATTGTTTGCCATTGGGCCGCCGCTCGCCGCCGAACAAACCGCGTTCACGGGCCCAGACGATGGCCTCACTTCGACTGTGGACATCGAGTTTTGAATAAACCGTAGCAACGTGGTTGCGCACGGTGTTCGGTGCGACCTTGAGCCGGGAGGCAATTTCCTTGTCGGCCAAACCTTCGCAGATCAACCCAAGCACATCACGTTCACGGGCGGTTAGCTCTTTGAACGAAACATTCGGTAGATTGAGGGTCCTGGCGCTTTTCACATTTGCCAGTTTTTCGATCAATGTCTGGCTGAACCAGGAAGCGTCGCGCATCACCTCTTCAATCGCTGCAACCAGTTCCAGCTCAGAACGCTTGCGCTCGGTGATGTTCATCAGCACCAACAGGTAACACGGCACGTCCTGAATGCTGAGGGAGTCCGCGGACACCACGCAGTCGATCACCTCATCGTTCTTTTTACGAACCCGCAGATCGACTTCGCCGACACTGCCGGCCTTTTCCAGCGTCGCGAATAACTGATGACAGGCATTTTGACCTTCGACGAAGCCAATTTCAGCCACGGTCTTCCCGAGTACTTCTTCTGCGGTAAAACCGGTTACCCGGAAAAACGCCTCGTTCACATCCACCACTTGCTGGCGATCGGCACTGCACACTAACGTCGGTACCGGGTTTAAACGAAAGGTCTTGGCAAAACGCTCTTCGCTTTGACGCAACGCCACCTCTGCTTTGCGGCGAGCTTCAAGATCAACGAAAGAAAACAACATGCAATCTTCATCGTTGATGCTCAACGGTTGGCCGGCAACAATCACTAATTTATTGCCACCGCCGGGAAGTTTGAGCTCCGCGTGCATCTGAGGAATAGTCGTGCCCTCGCCCAAGCGCTGCACCGCAAGCTCCTTATTCTCAGTACCCTCCAGTACATCTACTTCATAGGCTGAACGGCCAATAACGTATTCCCGCGAGTACCCGGTCATTTCCAGAAAGCCCGGATTGACTTTGATGTAGCGCAAATCGCTCAGCCTGCAAATGATGGCCGGTGCAGGGTTGGCGTTAAAGGTGCGTTCAAAGCGCTGCTCGGCGCTGGCCCATTCGGTGACGTCATCTGAAATCAATACCAACGACTCAGGGTCACCCGCAGAATCGCTCAAAATCATGCTGCGCACGCGATGCACCCACATTTGCTCTGTGCCATGGACATGCCGAACTTCAACCACTACGTCGCTGAACGCCTCCCCGGCCGAGACCCGGCTGAGGGGGTAATTTTCATCGGGTAATGGATGGTTGTTGCGGTAACGCAGCGCGAAACGCTTAGCGTATTCCTGCGCATTGGCGCCCAACTCACTGACCTCACTGATCCCATGCATCGCCAGAGCAGACTCATTGGCCCAGACGATGCTCTGGTCCACATCAAGCAAAATCACGCCGTCCGACAACCCGGAGATAATCTGCTGCAACTGACGTCTGTTTGTTTCAGCGGCAAGTAGGTCCTGGCTCATCGCGTCTCCTTAATAGTGCGGCGCATAGGGGCATGACACTTACGACAGCGAGTGATTGCCAGAGTGCAGCGCGCTTGCCAGCACTCGGATTAGCAACTTCAATAAACAGCAGCAAAACAGACCGCCTGCGCGCTAAAGCTAAAGTGCTGCGTACAAGCTGAGTTATCATGCGGCGCTATCCCTACTCCCCGGAAACAGCTCAATGACCACGATGCCAACTGTCGCCCAACCACGGGGCCTATCATTCTGGTGGAAGCCCATTTTGTTCTTGGCGGTGGCGGTCATTGGCCTCTACTACGTCAAATGGTCACCCTACTACCTCAAGTCGTTCATTGCTGCTGACAACCACAGCATCGGCGCTTCGATACTTGGCGCCCCACAAGACAGCCCTCTAAGCGCCGCGCTGGCCTATGCCCAGGTGTATTTCCTGGCCATCTGGAAAGCAGCTGTTCTGGCCGTCATCCTGGGGTCGCTACTGCAAGTGCTGATCCCCCGCGATTGGTTACTGAGTCTGTTTGGGCGTGCCGGTTTTGGCTCGACTTTGCGCGGCGGATTGTTCGCACTGCCGGGGATGATGTGCAGTTGCTGTGCGGCGCCCGTGGCTGCCGGCATGCGTCGGCAGCAAGTATCGGTCGGTGCGGCATTGGCTTTCTGGATCGCTAACCCGGTCTTGAACCCGGCGACACTGGTGTTCATGGGCTTTGTGCTGGGCTGGGAATTCACTGCGCTGCGCTTGGTGGCCGGGGTGATTCTGGTGTTGGGTGTCTCGCTGATCGCGCAGCGTATCGCAAGTCCCGAACAAGTGCCTGAGCTGGCCTTGGAAGCGGTGGCTGATGCGAGCACGACGGATCAAAGCAACTTCATGTCGCGCTGGGCCAAGACCCTGTGGCAGTTGTTCTGGAGCACGATCCCGATTTACATCGTGGCGGTGCTGGTTTTGGGTGCCGCGCGAGTTTGGCTATTCCCACACGTTGACGCGTCCATGGGCAACAGCTTGGTGTGGATGGTGGCGCTGGCAGCAGTGGGTACGTTGTTCGTGATCCCTACTGCCGCCGAAATCCCGATTGTGCAGACCATGCTCTCGCTGGGCTTGGGCACTGGCCCTGCCGTGGCGTTGCTGATGACATTGCCGAGCGTCAGCCTGCCATCGCTGCTGATGCTGCGCAAATCCTTCGACACCAAAGTGCTGGTGACTGTGGCTGTATTGACCATGCTTGTCGGCGTTATCAGCGGATTGGTGGGTGCTGCAATTTTATAAGGCCATCCGCTGCTGGCGGTCCTTCAAGTACTCGATCACCGCTGGGTGATCGCCACAAAACTCGATGCGCGGCCCTTTGCTGTCGCGCTGGTAGGCGTACATCGGGTCGTAGTACTCGCCCAGCAACCCACAGATCCATTCCCGATGCATGTCCACTGCGCCGGACATTTCTTGCTCGCTCAGCGCGAGGTCCATCACCGCTGACAGGCGCTGGTAACGTTCGCCTCCCAGACGTTTAACGATGCTTGCGAGGCTTTGCCGCAGTTGCGCGGCAAACACGCCGAAACCCTGCTCAATGCCATGCACATCAATAAACTCGGCGCAAAGATCGACCACGTAGTCCTTCAAGATCCTTTCCACACGATTCTCGAAAGGCTCTTCCAGCCACACCAGCGGATACTGCTGCATGCCTTGAAACAAGGTCAGCGGCACTGCACGACTGCCCACTGCGCGACCTTCGTCTTCGATCACGAACTGATTCAAACCCGCCGCACGCTTCTTGAGAATGTCGATGGACAGGATGTTTTCGAAACTGATCTGCGCCGGTTGCCCAGTCGCGTGTTTGCCGAAACTCGAACCACGATGGTTAGCATGAGCTTCCAGGTCCAGCGCATTATCCAGCTTGGCCAGGACCTCGGTCTTGCCGGAACCGGTCAGCCCGCCCACCAGCACGAAATCGCACTCAAGCACTGCGGTTTCGGTGACGTCCATCAAATACGTACGCAGGGCTTTGTAACCATTGAGCACCCGTGGATACTCGATCCCGGCTTCGGTTTTGAGCCATTGCTGCGTCAGTTGCGAGCGCAGGCCGCCACGAAAGCAATACAAAAAGCCCTGCGGCTGGGAACGGGTAAACTCGGACCAACTGTCGATGCGGTCCTGCTTGGTTTGGCCTGAGACCAATTGATGGCCCAACTCAATGGCCGCCTGCTGGCCGTGTTGCTTGTAGCAGGTGCCGACTTTTTCCCGCTCCAGGTCATTCATCAGCGGCAGGTTGCGCGCCAACGGGAAAGCGCCTTTGTCGAATTCGACGGGCGCCCGAACGTCCATCAGCGGAATGTCATTAAGAAAGATATCGCGGTAGTCGGCGCTGTTGTCACGCATCAGAACACCTCGACCGCGTGGCTCTGTCGGCCGATGAACTCGCCGATCACCGACAAGCTCAGCCCCAACTCTGCTGCCATCGCCAAGAACGCTTCCTGTCCAGCAGGCTCGACGGCCACCAATAACCCGCCACTGGTTTGCGGGTCACACAGCAATAGCTTCTGCATCTGGGTCAAGGGTGTCAGGCGAGCGCTATAACTGTCGAAGTTGCGATGAGTGCCACCTGGCACGCAGTTTTGCTCAAGGTAGAAATCGACGCTGGACAAGCGCGGCACCGCAGCGAAATCAATGCGCGCGGTGAGTTTGGCGCCATCGGCCATTTCCACCAGATGCCCCAGCAAACCAAAGCCGGTGACGTCGGTCATGGCCTTGACTCCTTCAAGGCGGGCAAACCGGCTGCCCGGCTTATTCAACGTACACATCAAGTCCCGAGCCACGCCTTGATCCTCGGCCCGCAGCACACCCTTCTTTTCAGCAGTGGTGAGGATGCCGATGCCCAGCGGTTTGGTCAGGTACAGTTTGCAGCCTTCAGTGGCCGTGTCATTGCGCTTCATAAAGCGCTTCTCCACTAGCCCGGTCACCGCCAAACCAAAAATCGGCTCTGGCGCATCAATCGAATGCCCGCCGGCCAAAGGAATACCTGCAGCATCACAAACTGCCCGGCCACCACGAATGACTTCACGGGCCACTTCCGGCGCTAGCAGGTTGACCGGCCAGCCGAGAATCGCAATCGCCATCAGCGGATCGCCGCCCATCGCATAAATATCGCTGATGGCGTTAGTAGCCGCTATCCGCCCGAAGTCGAACGGATCATCGACGATGGGCATAAAAAAGTCGGTGGTCGACACCACGCCGCGCTCATCATCGATGGCATAAACTGCCGCGTCGTCACGCGACGCATTGCCGACCCAGAGCTTTGGATCAAGGTTTTGCGCGCCGCTACCCGCAAGAATCACTTCGAGCACTTCGGGAGAAATCTTGCAGCCACAACCGGCGCCATGACTGTATTGGGTAAGGCGGATCGGCTCGCTCATGGGGCACCTCTGAATTTCAAGTGCGCAGATACTACCAGAGGTGTTACCGATGCAGGCGCTGATCAGCTCCGTTCAAGATTGGCTTTAATCACCCGGCACGCTGCCAGATCCCAGGCACCGGTGCCTACGGTTTTAAACACGATAGGTTTGGAGAAATCGGGCTTTTCGGTCAGCGCCGAGGCCAAGGACTTAACCCGTGCCCAGTCAATATTGGCGAGGATCAGGTCGCCGGCTTCGTGGGTGGCGCCCAACGGGTCATCCACATACACCGTGCTGGCGTTGATCACTTTGGCGCTAATCTCCGCAGCATCCGGAGTGAATGCGCCAACGCCTATCACCAGGCAACCGGGCCGGGCCGGCTCAAGGTAAACCGGAGTCTTGCTGGTGGTCACGGTGATCACTACATCGGCGTCGGTCTGAGTGCTGAGGTCATCGACCACCACATTTGGCGCAAGGGCTTTGAACCGATCAACGAAGTGTTGAGCGCTTTGAGCGGAACTGCCGCGCACACGAATGATTGCGTCGGGGTACACCTCGGCAATCGCTTCTACGTGGTTACCCGCTTGCTTGCCGCCGCCAATGATTAGCACCGAACGCGGCGCTTGTGGCAGGAGGCGGCTGATGCCGAGCACGGTGACAGCCGCGGTTCTTCTGCCCGTCACCGTCGGACCGTCGACCTGGAACAACATCACGCCACTCAACGCATCGCAAGCAACCACTTGCCCATGGATGGTTGGCAAACCGTGATGGCGGTTGCGCGGGTTTACGTTAACCAGCTTGTGAATGGCGATGTCATCGGCCGTGGCCGGCATCGACAGCATTACACCGCCCTCTTTCAACGGCATTACCAGACGCTCTGGGCTGACAATATCGCCATCAACCACATGCTTAGCTGCAATGCGCAGGGCATCAATCAACTCGCGGATGGGCAGAAGTCGAGCAGTTTCAATTTCGTTAAATACTTTCATGTCGTGACTGCACCTGGGCTCTTAGCAGGGGCTTTTTTTACGCTTGCCCCTGAATGCAGTCAATCGAATGCTGTTAAACCAGGCGCCGCATCAGCGTGCGGTTTGCAAAGCATACCGACGGCAATGTTCGAGATAGCCCTCTTCGTGGCTGCCGACCAACTGCACAACGCTGGTCCACAGCCATGAAGGCGCGTCCAGCGTCTTGGAACGGTTGAGCTGCAAGTCAGCCAACCAGCTTTTGCGCAGGTCATCATCCATCTGCCGGGCGTGGGCAATACCGACTATTCGCGCCAGATAACCCGCGGCGCGCATGGCGTCGGTTTCATTCAGTGTGTCCAGCTCCAGCTTCATGTCTTGGGGCAACAGTTCACGAATAAACACGCCGTGATCGAGAAAGCGCGTGGCCAACATTCGCTCACCGAGTGCCGGTGACAGGTGGCGAGCGCCTTCGACCACCCGACGGGCATTATCGCGGGGCATACGCGCGCTGGCGGCACGCGGAGCCGCAGCGGCAATGGCTTCTTTGACATCAATCAGGCAGTAATCCTGTTCCTCGTCGTCGCCGACCCCGAGCAGCACCGCGTAGCGCATCA
>NZ_JAMFRV010000302.1 GCF_026224925.1 Pseudomonas sp.
CTTCGAAGCGGTAGAGCACCTTTACACCACACCGGAAGCCTGGTCGCTGGTCGAGCCGTTATCACGTTACCTCGGGGCCCAGGCCAGCCTGTTGGCCACCGATTCCGGCGGCCAGTCGTTCGATGAGTGCTTCACCTTGCTCTGGTGGCAATTGCAGCAGCGCTTCGATGGCCGCTTCGACATTCCGATGGGCAGCTTTTCGGTGACCCTGGAGCTTCGCGGCCAGGGCGATGTGAACCATGCGCTGGCCAGTCGCGACTGTCAGGCGCTGATCAATTACTTGGTGCACTTTGGGGTCATTTCGGGCGACTTGGTGCCACAACCCCAATTGTTGTACCCGGCGACGCCGTTGGCTGCGGTCGAACCGGTAGAAACCCCAGTGGGTGGTTTGCTGGTGTTCTGTGCCTTGCCGGGTGAATACCTGGAAGCCGGACAGCAGATCGCTGAGGTTATCGATCCGATCACCGACTTGGTAACGCCGATTCACACTCTTAATCCCGGCTTGTTGTACGCGCGCTCGTTGCGACGCATGGCAACCGCCGGCATGGTCATCGCTCACGTTGCAGGCACCGAAGCCTACCGTAGCGGTTACCTGCTCTCTCCTTAAGGATTGCACGGCATGTACAAACTGACCATTGATAGCCTGCACAAAAGCTACGGCGACAACGAAGTGCTCAAAGGCGTGTCGCTCAAGGCCAATACTGGCGACGTGATCAGCCTTATCGGCGCCAGCGGCTCGGGTAAAAGCACGTTCCTGCGTTGCATTAACTTTCTCGAAACGCCGAACGATGGCGCCATGAGCCTGGACGGCCAACAGATTCGCATGGTCTCTGACCGGCATGGCATGCGCGTCGCCGACCCGGCAGAACTGCAACGCATTCGTACTCGATTGGCGATGGTGTTCCAGCATTTCAATTTGTGGAGCCACATGACCGTGTTGGAAAACGTCGCTATGGCCCCGCGTCGTGTATTGGGCGTGAGCAAGCACGAAGCTGAAGAGCGTGCGCGCAAGTACTTGGACAAGGTGGGTTTGCCAGCTCGCGTGGCGGGTCAATACCCGGCTTTCCTTTCCGGTGGACAACAACAGCGTGTGGCGATTGCCCGTGCGCTGGCGATGGAACCCGAGGTGATGCTATTCGACGAACCGACCTCGGCGCTTGACCCGGAGCTTGTGGGGGAAGTACTGAAAGTGATCCAAGGCCTGGCCGAAGAAGGCCGCACCATGATCATGGTCACCCACGAAATGAGCTTTGCGCGCAAAGTGTCAAATCAGGTGATGTTCCTGCACCAAGGCCTGGTCGAAGAGCAAGGCCATCCTGACGAAGTACTGGGCAACCCGCAAAGCGATCGCCTACGGCAGTTTTTGAGCGGGAATTTGAAGTAGCAGCACCAGACATCGCAGCGCGACTTTCCCGAATGAATTCGGTCCCACAGAGAATCGGCGGTCTCCTGTGGGACCGAATTCATTCGGGAATGCGGACAATGCGGTCGTCCTAAAGAACCCACACAAAACTAGTCCCCACTGCCTCTGACTTAAGCCATTCGGAGCATTCAGCGCGGTATGAGCACGACTCCCGGCGATTTCGCTCAACGCCGAGGGACGCCCTCGCCTCCGACACGGCGCGTGCCTAATTCGCGCTTGGCGCATTTACAGCGGGAATGGAGATCAAACCCGAGCCAACAGCCAGGTCTTTATCGTCGGCAATAGGGCGCGCGCTGAGCGCGCCGCTAATCAAGCAACAGGCGCAGGTGGCGGCTGATCCGGCAAAGTAGGCTCACCGGGCTCTGTAGGTTGTTCTTGAGGGCTATCGGGGCCAGGCTGGCCAGGAATTCCGCCAACCATATTGATCTGTGGCGGCGCGAGCAACGACCAAGCCAAGAGGCCCACGTGGTTGTGCTGAGAGTCCGCCGGTGGAACGATGGGTTTCGAGTAGGTCTTCATAGGCACTCCTGAGCAGTAGACTGGCTCGATGGAGGCGAGCCGGAACAGTTCAGTCAATAGAGTGCCGATCGGGAGACTAATTCAATCGCTGGCGGATCATTCGTGATCAGGTACGGGGCAATGTTACGCCGCGCTGACCTTGATACTTGCC
>NZ_JAMFRV010000303.1 GCF_026224925.1 Pseudomonas sp.
AAGGATAAAGGACTAGAGACAATTTCAATCCGAAAGCTTGCAATCAAAAGGAGTGCCTAATTTGGGCTTCTGGCACAATTAAATAATCGCGTCGCCAGCAGTAAGCATCTGATCAAAAGCCGCATCCGGCTGAACCACTGGAGCAAGCACCCCAGCCCCCAACCCATCCACACCGCTCGGCGCCAGCGGCATCGCAGGCATTCCCGGCAGTGGTACGCCACCCAGCAAGATCGGCACACTAGAGAAAATGCCCGCAGGCGTAATAACCAAGTGTTGCCCGCCGGCCGCCAACGTCAGCGTGACCCCGGCATTCACAACAAAATTGATGCCGGCCTGATAATGCACCTGTTGCCCGGCTTCGATGACCAAGGCCTCGGTCACACGGGTATGGCTGGAGCCCGCCACTTGCAGGTGATCATCGGCCAACAACTGAACCTTGCGATCACCAGAAACACTACAATTCTCTTCAGCCTCCAACACCAAAACACTATTGCCCTTGATCGTCTCCAACCGCTGGCCACGCACCTCAAGGCGGCTGTCGTTCTGGATCAACTGCTCCATGTCGCGTTGGGCGCGCAGATAAACCAGCTCAGCACCACTACGGTCCTCAAAGGACACTTCATTGAAGCCCTGGCTCGACGCGGAGCTACGGCTGCGAAACACACTTTTGGTCTTGTTCGCCGGCAGCTCGTACGGCACGGGATTTAGGCTGTTCGGCAAACAACCCATGACAATCGGCCGATCAGCATCGCCTTCCAGGTAAGAGATCAATACTTCCATGCCGACGCGTGGCAGCGTCAGCGCGCCGTAATGAGCGCCCGCCCAGCTCGACGCCACCCGCACCCAACAACTGGTGGTCTCGTCTTCCTGCTCACGACGATCCCAGTGAAACTTGACCTTCACCCGGCCAAATTTATCGCAGTGGATTTCTTCACCTTCAGGCCCAGTGACCATGGCGGTTTGCGTGCTGTGGATCAGTGGTTTGGGATGGCGCAACGCTGGCCGGAACTGAATGGCCTCGGGGATGGCGGTGAAGGAATTGCGATAACCCTGAACGATCCGCCCCGCTTCAATTTCCAAAGAAGAACCGCCCAACTCTTCCAGCACCTGCGGCTGGCGACCTTCGTGCAAAACCCAGATCAATACCCAAGGGTTATTCCACTCCAACTGCGGGTGCTCTGTCAGTTGAATCAACGTCCCGCTGCGCAACACCGGTTGATCGCTTTTACCGTCAGCCAACTGGAAATCCGTGCGATGCCGTTGCAGGTCCCGGATCGCGAATTTATCGCTGCGCCCATCATCCAGAAAACGACCGGGGTACACGTAATGCTCAAGCCTAGGGCCAACATGGGGATCTTCGCCCTTGATTGCTTGGGTCTCGGTCGGCTGAGGTCCTCTCTGGCTTTCCAGTAAATAACCGGCCTTCTGAAAGTCGTAATCGCGGTGCACCACATGGCTGGTCCGTGCTGCCAGACGCACGCCGAACTCATTGACGGAATACTCTTCAGCCACCAGGCCGCTCAAGGGTTTGAACGGCAAAGGCACCCGAGCCGCGTGGGGAAACATCACCTCGTCATTGGCGAAGATCAGCACATGACCGTCAGCCGAATGCTCAAAGCGGTAAAACCAGCCGTCCTCTTCACATAGTCGATTTACAAAGTGCAGGTCGCTTTCATCGTACTGAACGCAATATTCACGCTCAGGCGCGCTGACCACATCGCCGATGAACTTCACCTGCAGGCCGTTGAACAGGCGATGCTCTTTCAGCACTTCCAGAACGATGTCCGGCACAGTCATGTGTTGAAACGAACGGCGATGGCTGCTGTGTTCCAGATAAGCCAAATACGGTTTAAGCACCACGGTGTAATGCGTTAGCTGTACACAGGAGTCGCCTTTATGGATCGAATGGATGTGCCCATGAAGGCCCTCTCCTCCAGGCCCGAAGCTGAGGAATGCGGCTTTGTGCAGCAAATCCGCAAGTTCAATACCTCGCTCACGACTGACCAGCTCAACCGTCATGGCGTAGGGCGTGCTAACTGCCTCGCAACCGAAAAAAGAAAGCACCTGCAACCGAGCGTTTTCTTCACCCTCAATAGTGAACGTAAAGGTCGGGATGTTGGCCTGAGGCATGCGCAGATTTCCACATCAAAAAGATGCGGCAACTCTGCGGGACTGTGCCTTTAACGACTATCGGGCGGAGCCAACACAAGACGTAGGACGCGTCCTGTCCTTTCGAGGAATCGTCCTACTGCCTAACTAACCGCTTTTTCGAGATAACTCCAGTCGTTAAGGCG
>NZ_JAMFRV010000304.1 GCF_026224925.1 Pseudomonas sp.
GGTATTCCATCTTCTAACGCTTTCCCGCTCGCCACAATGATTCGCATTTGGGGAGAAATCCGCCGAGCTTCGCTAGCTACTTGCGCTCCGGACAGCCCAGGCAATCCCATATCAGTAATTAGGATATCGAATCGATTGGTCTCAAGAACTTTCAACGCCGAGCTTCCGTCAGTCGTGGCGACAACATTGAAACCCAGTGCTTGGAGCATTTCGACGGTGATGTTACGCACTTCATCTTCATCCTCGACGAGCAGTATTCGACAGGCTTGTTCGCCCGTAGCCACAGAGCTACTCGGGATAGGTGCGCTGTTTACCTCGACTGTCGATTTTGCCGGACCACGAGCTGATACTTTTCGACCAGTTGATAACACGTGCCTAATTTTCCGTGCCAAAGTATCCCGAGTATAGGGCTTACCCAGCAATTCTACGCCCGCATCGAGGCGGCCGCCGTGCACTATCGCATTCTCCGTGTAGCCTGAAGTGAAGAGCACAGCAAGGTTCGGAATTAGCTCCTTGGCTTTACGGGCGAGTTCAGGGCTGCGCAGCGGCCCCGGCATGACTACATCGGTGAACAACAAGTCCACTGGAATCCCGCTTTCCAGAATCGCCAATGCACTGTGAGCGTCGTTCGCCTTGAGTACTCGGTAACCTAGCTCATTTAGCATTTCTACTGCAATTGCACGTACTCCATCGTCATCCTCAGCTATCAAAATAGTTTCGCTACCTCCAACCAATTCTGTCAGCACGACCGGTTCTTGCACTGCTTCCTCAGCTGTTGAGCGAGGCAAATATATTTTCACTGTGGTTCCTTGCCCAACCTCGCTATAAATTTTGACGTGCCCACCCGATTGCTTAACGAATCCATAAATCATGGAAAGTCCAAGGCCAGTTCCTTTCCCCTCAGGTTTTGTCGAGAAGAATGGGTCAAACGCATGAGCCATAACTTCAGGGGGCATTCCCGAGCCGGTATCGGTTACAGATAAGGTGACATATTGGCCCGGTGTTACATCGACATGGTGCCGACAGTAGAGCTCATCCAAATGTCCATTCCCGACTTCGATTGTTAGCTTGCCTGGCCCGTCCATTGCATCGCGCGCATTGATTGCCAAATTTAGAAGGGCTGTTTCTACCTGGGTGATATCGACAAATGTATTCCACAAGCCGCCGGAAATAATAGTTTCGATATCGATGGGCTCGCCGAGGGCATGCCTTAACATGTGTTCCATGCCAGCCACTACGCTCCCAATCTTGACAACTTTTGGCTCGAGCGCCTGGCGTCGCCCAAAGGCAAGCAGAGAGCTCGCCAGCTTAGCTCCGCGAGTAACGCCTCCGATGGCACTTTCTATCCACTGTGATGCACGGTCGTGCGACAGCGGAACCCTAGACAACAATTGCAGATTTCCAGAAATGACTTGCAGCAAATTGTTGAAGTCATGAGCTACGCCTCCGGTCAACTTCCCGATGGCGTCCATTTTCTGAGCCTGTTGAAGAGCTTTCTCCGTTTGCTTCATCGCCTCTGCCGTAGCGCGCTCAGCAGTTACATCACGTGCTATCCCGTAAATATGGCCGCCTTCAGGAACGGCGCTCCACGACAGCGTGCAAAAACTCCCGTCCTTTTTAAGGTATCGGTTCTCGAACCTGAAAGTAGTCGCACCGGCACTTAGTTGAGTGACTTGGCTGAGCGTCCTCTCACGGTCTTCCGGGTGGACCAAATTCATGAACGACGTACCAATTACTTCATCCGAAGACCAGCCGAGCGCCAAGGTAAAAGCTGGATTGATTGAAAGCAAGTTGGAGGTGAAATCGCTAACAAGCATTATTTCGTTCGATAGCCTCCACATGCGGTCCCGCTCGGCCGTACGCATCTCTATTTGTTGCTCAAGTGTCGCATTCAAATGAGCTAGCTGCTTTGTGTTGAGCTTCTGGTCTTCGATATCGGTATTTGTACCAATCCAGCTAGAAAGAGCACCCTGGTCGTTAAAGATGGGCAAAGCGCGAATGAGATACCAGCGATACTCGCCATCATGGCGCCGAATTCGGAATTCCTTTTCATAGGTAGTTCCCGTCGCAACAGCCTTGGCCCAAGTAACGGCAGCATCTGCGACGTCGTCGATATGCACGATAGACGCCCAAGCTTCCCCATCTAGCGTTCCGGGCGCTGCGCCACTGTATGAATACACTTGGTCATTGAACCACGTTAATTGACCGGCAGCATCCGCCGACCAAACTTGATTTGGCATTGCTTGAGCCCAAACCTTGAAGCGTGACTCGCCATCTCTCGTTGATTGTTCAGCCAGAACGCGGTCGGTTACATCGGAACCTTGGACGAATATGCCAAAAATAACACCATCATCGTTTCTAAGAGGTTGATAGACAAAGTCGACAAATCGATGCTGCGCTGATGATATATCGGTATCAAGAACACTGAATGGCACGGCAGTACCAGTGTAAACTTCGCCGGTTTCATAGAGTGAGTCAAGGAGACTAACAAATCCTTGTTCTGCTGCCTCAGGCAGGGCTTCAGCGACAGTCCTGCCGATAACGGCTCGGTGACCAACAAGCTCCATGTATGCTTGGTTTGCTAAAGTGATGACATGAGACGGTCCGGCAAGGAGTGCCATAAAACCAGGTGCTTGGTCAAACATTTGGCCAAGTCGGCCTTGCTCCCCGTGAAGCTTTCGCTCGGCCGTGACTTTGTCCGTGGTGTCGATAACTATCGCAATTACGCCAACCGTCTCATCGGCCTCATCCAGAATTGGTGAGTAGTCAAGGTTCAGCCAATGGCGTTGCGGTGCGCCGTTGCGCGTCCACGTAAGTTCTTGGTCTCTGAAGGTCAAGGGAGTACCCCCCATGACTGTCTCGATGACATTGCGATTAAATTGCGCAAGCTCCGGGAATGCCGCCTCGGCGGTCATACCCAAAATCTCGGGATGACGCAGGCCCGCGAAGGTCGCATAGGCGTCGTTATAAATTAGAAGACCTTCGGCCCCCCACATCGTCACCATAGCGATGGGAGAGCGCACAATCATAGCTACCAGGTTGCGCACGGTGGCAGACCAGCCCTCCACTGGCCCAAGAGATGTTGCAGCCCAATCCCTCGAAAAAATAATTTCACCTATGGCACCAACACCAGATAGGAATTTGGGAGGGACTGGCGCGGAGGTTACGTTGGGGACCATATGTGCTCTAGACATAAAAAAAGAAAATCCGGACTTGTAACTGACATAATTATACCGACACCGGTGTGCGGCATCCGCTCGATAGAGCCTTGGCAAAAAGCACTTTACAAGCGCTACAAACGAACTCGCTACGAGGCAATGGAGCGACGTTCTCTTTGTCAACGGCGGATTCGATAGTGATTCGCGATATGGCAAATGGCGTGTATCTGCTAGATTGCATCAGCACATAAGTTTTTATGAGCGCTAATAGTGCCTGAGAAAAGCATCCCAGTCGCAGTGCCTCCCTAGACTTCATGAGAATTGCTTTCCGCCTGCTTCTCGGCTGGCGGAATAATACTTCATCGATTGGATAGGAATGTATAACCGCAATAATCAACAGATGGCCACGGCTGTCGAGCAAGGAATAGTTGTCGACTCGCTAAAGGGAGCCGCAAATGCCTGGGCACATATGGCAGCTGCTCATGTGCCAAGGCGGGTCATATTACGTGTCCTCACGGACACCTCACGGAGAAGGCCAGGCGACATCGCTGGCTCGCCAAACTGTGCGGAAGAACCTGCTTCGGATAGCCATCCATCCAAGTACTAGCGACTATTTTGCGCGTGCCTAATAGACGAAAATCAGGTTCTAATGGAATGGACGCCCTCTTTCAAACGGCATCGAGGTGCCA